>JAOZLU010000001.1:25131-43229 GCA_029934695.1 Desulfobacterales bacterium
TAAGCGAAGCAGGGGTGATTTTAAGGATAATTTCACTTTCCTTACTATCATCCAGCTCGTAATCTTCAATCAGATATATTCTCCACGTCCTAAGCACATTTTTTCTCTGTTTTTTCAGACTCAGATAATCTTCCGGGCTGAAGAAAAGCTCCTTTCTGCTATTAGGCTTGGGAGTGAAATGAAATTTTTCTGACAGGGAATCAACTCCCTCATACCTTACCCTCTTATAATAAAACTGAGCCTCTTTCTTCCCATCTTCGGTTCTTATTGCAATGCCATAGAAGTTTTTATATTCATCTTTAAGATAACCTCTCAGTTCCTTTTTCGGCTTTTTTCCTAAGGGATATCGAAACTGGTTTCTATCTTTTATATCGTCCGCTGGGATGGCATTCCAAAATGATTCTGTGAATGCGTTTTGCAGGGAAAAGTTTTCCACTGGCTTTACAGTGTAAAAATTCACATTGAGCTTTTCTGCGTTATAGAAATATCCCTTTTTCTTTCTGCTTTTTTTCTTTTCCTTCAATTCATATATAGAATCCCCACATCTGAGTCTGTTTCTCATTTCGCTGATCTGCTCGGTTGACAGATTTATGAAGGCTGTTCTTTTTTCTTTCTTGCTGGACAGGGGGTTTATGGCATCGCATTCATATCCGGCCTTTCGGCAGTTTTCATTAAATTTGTCTCTTACTTTAGGCTTGTCAAATACTATACCAATTTTGTAAGGATCAAGGTTAGCTGTGACAGTTGCACTGTTAGCATCCGCTGGGCGCATATCATTAAAATTAATGGTATAGAGTTTATCTTGCACCAACACTATTTTCTCTTTTTGCCTAAGAGCAATGAGGGACTCTATGATATGTTTAAAGGGATTCCCCTCCATGCTGAGCAAAGGTATGTTATTGATATTTTTTCCATATTTATCAACAAATTGCACTTGAGATTCAGCTTTAAGGTCATCCTTGTTTTCAATTTTAAAATTCAACATCTTAGTCGTCACATTGCATGTATTAGTATTATCATCCCAGCGTATCGTCAGAAACTTCCAGTAAGGGGATTTGAAAAGTTTTTTCCTATCCTTATTTTCTTCAATTAAACTTTTTGATTTTCCTCCAATTTTAAATACACTTACCTTGGGATTGTCTTGCGTTATATCATTATCATCAATGCTAGTGATCTTGAGCATCTGTCCTTTGGTAATACCAGGCTCATTGAATTTTATGCTACAAATTTTTGGCTCAGGAGTTATCTTCTCGTTAGTAGCCTTTACATCAGCTATTCCCTTATCATCAGCTTTCACCACCTCAGATATTATTTCCTCTTCCTCAATTTTCGCTCCTGTGTCGTGAAATTCTTCTTTAGCATCGGAAGCTTTAGCTTTGGTGGCATGATAAGAGAAACGTACTTCATTCACTTTTTTCAGATCAAGATCCTTACAACGAACCCCTTTCCAACCATCCTTTATAATAACTTCAATTCTGTGGCTGTCATCTCTAATAGTCGCGTCTTGGATAAATTTATCGCATAATTTAATCTCATCTTTTACATCTTGTATCACCTCTTTGAAAATATCATTTTCTAAAGGGAATGTTAAAAAAATTTTTCTGTCATCGCCAGAGACATTGGAACACGTTACATTTTTAATCCGTTCATCTTCAAATTTAATAACGACTGTTGAATCTTCTTCTGTAGAACATTTTGTTTTAGCAGTTTCCAAAGATTTTTTCTGTTCAAAAGTATAAACATGCGCTTCGTTAAGTTTGTAAATACCTTCTTTATATATGTCCTGTTTTCTATCAGGCTCATTCCCAGATAAACGCCAGTCACTATTTATAGTTATTTCAATCCCTCGTTTCTTGCCAAATGTCGGAAATGAATCAACAAATATTGCCTTGCTGATAAATTTGTTATCAGACAGACTTTTCACCTGAGTTCTCAACGCACCCATTGCTTCAGAGCTAAAAGTACCAGCATTGTCTCCAGAACTTTTATCAATAATTTGAGGTCGCAAAAAAAGAGTTTTTGCGCTATTGGCATCCTCAATATAATAATATTCCACCTTCTTAATGTGGTTCTCATCAAAAATAAGAGTCTTGTCCTCACATGTAAACAGACTCTGTATCTGAGCGGCACAACTTGGAATAGAAGTAAAGCTTACAATGACAATGGCACAAGCAACAACAACACTAAAAACAGAAGCACAAAGTTTCATGATTATTTTCCTTTCTCGTTTATTCGGTTTTGGTTTTTCTCTGTTTATAACGCTTTTTGAGGAGGAATCCCGGCCTTTTTTTCGGGCCGGCCTGTTCAGGGATTTCTTCTTATTTCCGACCCGGATTCCATCGTCTCCCCGAGGGACTTTATAATCAGACTTTTTTCTACTCATCATTCACAGCTTTCCTATCGGGCCACAAAAATGAGGTAAGCAGCGTCCCCCGGATCCAAAAACTTTTTACTGCAATCATAATTCTGGCTGACATGCAATGCCGGAAACATTGTTCTTTTGGGGGAATCCCCTGAAATATAGATATTCTTCCCCCGGATATCCCAGGAAAGCTGCCCCCTGTTGGAGCGAATATATGCAATCAGCGCCCTCACATCATCAGAAGTGGGAAGTTGCCAGCGTTTTCCATCATCATCCAGGTTTCGAGCAATGCTCTGAGGTGTGGTTTCATTGTACTCAATCTTTTCATACAGATCAAGATCATCAAAATATTTAAACGAAAAAGTCCTGGCACCAATCTCATAGCAATGCTGGCATACCGGAAGAACAGTTGTCGTCGTTATTATCGTTGCTGGAGTCGGAGGGATGCTGGTTGTGTCGTAAGGCATTATTGTTGTTGTCGCAGCTATCGTTGTCGTCGTTGATGACGATGTGGTTGTTGTTTCAGAAAGATCGTTATATTCCTCCTGAATCCCTGACCACACTCCATCCAGGCCCCGTTTCAAAGTTTCAAATTGTTTGGCTTTGAGGAATTCACCCGGGGTCACCTCTGTGTTCAGCCTCAGAACAACATAAGCAATAAAGTTGTTATTGATAACTGACGCATCATCCAAATATACAGACAGTGTGCTGTATTTTTTCGTCAGTTCAAATGTCTTCTCAGTTCTCTCAACAAAGATACCGTTTTCAACAGTTGTCTTGATGGTTTCGCTGACCAACTGATAACGGCTGTCAAGGGAAAAAAAGGTGTCAAACACAAGCTGGGCAATATGTTGAGGGGATGTCTGCCCCTTCTGGAGAAAGGCATTGCCAAAGCCATTAAGATGAAACCTGAAACTCTCATTGATCATTTTAATCAGTTCGCCTGTCATCGCTTCGACACATTTCTGGCAGGTGCTTACATCGCGAATATTTTGACTCGGGGCTTCCTCAGTGGTGACGGCGATCTTCCTGCAAATATCAGAGGGGCCTCCCTGGGAACCCTCATAAATATTCTTGGCTTTCGTGTAAACATCTTCGATCCTTTTAAAATTATTCTGAATATTCCTTTCTGACTCTCGAATTGTTTCTTTATACGCACTGATATCGTTATCAATCCTACTGATCTGATGAATAAATCTGCCAAAAGCCTCCCCTCGCATTTTCGCAACATTGTCTCTGTCCTCCGCCATTTTACCATATTTTCTCCTGATCAGCTTCTCAACTTTGTCCTGAATACCGTTATCCTGGCTTATCTGGGCTATGAATTCCTGAAGCTGCCTCTCATCCAGAATGGGATAAAATTTGTAATATTTCCCTATCTGTTCCTGATCTTGAAAAACGGTTTCATCCTCCTGAGGCAAAGAATTTTCCTTGGGCAGATATTTTACATATTTAATAACAAAAAAAATTTTTCTCCCTTTTGATGAAAAGGGAATGACATCGTCTTTGGTCGGGTTGATGGAGATATACCCGCCACGAATCTGTTCAATCCAGTCATTCAGATGAGATTTGCCTGTTTCCCCGTCATATTCCAGCCGGGTTTCATTTCTTATAAAAATCTCACTCAGGTCCTCTATTGCCTGAACAATTGCCAGTCTCTCAATCTCCTTGTTATGGTCCAGGAAACTCTTGCGATGCCCCTTATACTGAAATCTGTAAACATAGAGACCGTATTCAGCATGGGCTTCAATATTGCTCTGGTAAATTTTTTTCTGAGCAATTTTGATTTTCCTCTTATCCTCTATGGAATCCCTGAGATTTTTGATCTTCTTTTTTGACAAACTGATATTATTTTTAAACCCTCCGATCTCGCTTTTGATACGCTGCATGTCTCCCCTGAAATCACGAAGCTTCTGCAAAAGATCCAGAAGCAGGGTGTATTTCTTCTGGTATCTGCTCAGATTGAACTGCTGGGCGTGGTTGTCCATTTCCAAAAAAGACTCATACAGCGATTTAAGAATGTCAAAAGGCTCCTCATCAATCTTGTTGACCTCTGTGATGCTTGTCCGCTCCTCTTCTATGTAAGGACTGATTTCCTGGGTGATAAAACTTAGGAATTCTTTTTTCTTTGTTTCAATGTCCGATCTGGATTTGCCCGTATTTGTGAGTCTGGTTATCTCACGGATCAGATCCATTTTTTTGCCCAGATCTATCTGAAAATTCGGCTTCACATCTTCAATTTTCCTTTTAAACTTTTCCTCAAAGGGCAGTTTTTCAGTCCGCATGAATTTGGGGCCGCGTACAGAAGCAACCGTTCTCTCTTTTTCAGAGACAGTGCGGGCCACATCTGCTTCCCGAATATCCTGAGATACTTCGTAAAGAATATATCTTTCGTCCTCCTTTCTGACTTTCCAGTGTGTCCTACTTCCGGAAAAAATCAGCCTGTCCAGCCGATTCCGCTCCTTCATCCGATATCCGCTGATTTCAGAAACCTCGGGTATCATCCCCATGATCTTGAATCTCAGCACATCATCGGCTTTTTTCACCGCCCTCGGGGTATATATATCCCCCTTTAATTCATAAAAATATTTGCTGTTCCCCCGCTCATTGTACAAATAGGCATAAGGCTTGACAATTTCCAGATTCAGCATCCCGTCCTGTATCCAGAAAGACTCGGTGGCCATGGCAGCGCACGAAGAAAAGATGATCAGCAAAGACACAGTCACAACAATTTGTACAGAAATCGTTTTTTTCATTTTTACAAATCCCTCATCAGTCTGATCGGTTTTTTGCTGGTAAAATAATAAATCAGGGACAGGAAAAGCATCAGCAGAAGCAAATATGTTCCCCCATACACACAGGCCATCCACTCAAAGGGGATTTTCAAAGCCTCAGGCGGAATCACGGTATTCATGCTGCTGATATCTTTCCCCATGATATCCAAAAGGCTTCCCCGTTCCAGACGTTCATTGATCATCGGCTCAATGGCATATTTGTAAGCCGTGAGTGAAACCGCAAAAGTGAACAGGCTGACAATCAGGGCCTCAAGCAGATAAAAAATATAAAAAGACCCCTTTTCCATGCCATAAGCCAGGAAAACCCCGATTTCCTTCCGCTTCTTACGCATATTCCGGTAAATCGTCACAAAAATGAACGACAGCAGAATGAGCGCAATGGCAAAGATGGACAAATTCACAAACACAACACTCTGCGCCCTGATCTCATTGATAATCTTGATCTTGTTCAGCACCTTGAAAGCCTCATTGATATCAAAAATTCTGGTGCCCTCAATTTTGTTCTTGATCCTGACTGTATCATAAATATTTTCAGGATAAACAATGATATAATGCAACTCAGGTTTCACCTCCAGCCCAAGTTTTTTGTAATAGCCCAGATAAAACTCCTCCCGCATCATCATTTTGCGGTTGAACGGCAGGGGCGTATCCACCTGGATCATCGGGATCATCTCCTCGGCCTGATCATTGAAATAATTGAATTTTATGAGTACCTCGTTCTGGTCTTCCCCATACCCGTACCGCGCGGCAGCATCCTTTCGGATAATCAGGCCCTTCCAGTTTTTGTCATCTGTGACAAACGGGGCATGGCTGTTCCCCAAAATTTCACGGATGGTGGGATCATCTTTCCGGAATGTGCATGCATTGACCTGCAACTGCCTGCGGGTCAGGCCCATCATAGTCACTCTGGCATAGTAAATGGGCGTGACATAGCGGACACAGTCACGGAGCAGATCCTTTATCTCAAAGAAATGCTTTTCCTCCAACTCCCCTGCAATCCGCTCGCCGCCCATGACCTCAAGGGAGTTGATTCTCGGATCGGACATCTTGAGTTCCAGATATTTATGGGAGGCATAGCTTATTTTTAGAATGGAAAGCAGAAACAGGATCACAAATGTCACAGACAGAAAGATCACACAGAAATCCACCGTGGGCCGGCACACCCCTTTGAACATATCCCTGTACGCGTAAGACGAGTAATAACGGATCAGTTCCCCCATTGTGGCGTTTTTCTGACTCATATTGAGCGGGCTGGCGCAGGTGTTCTCTTGGGGTTCCGGATTCACAGATGCACTGTCCGTATTTTCGGCAGAAGGCTCCTGCAAGTCCCCCGGGCGCTCTGAAATCTTCTCCGGGGAAGGAATATCAGCGGCCGAATGTCCCGAATTTTCAGAATCACCGGGCGCGGCACTGGCATCCCCCATCGTTTGGGAACTGTCATCCAAAAGGGCCATGATCGCGTTGGCATCCCTGGTTCTGTCTTCATTATCGTGGCATTGGATTTTCCCGGATTTGATGGTGATGATCTTCCGGGCATATTTTTGGATCAAATGGATATCATGGGATGCCCACACAAAGCTTATGATTCGGCTCTCCCTGCCTTCCCGTGCCAGCGCGGTTTCAAACTCATCCAGAATCTGTGAAGCCCTTTTATAGTCAATATTGCTGGTCAGCTCATCCCCGAAAATGATGGGGCAGTTTTTGAGCATGGCTCTCAGGATGGACACCCGCTGGGCCTGCCCTCCGGAAACCTCATTCACATAATGCCCCAACTGGCCCCCAATGCCAAGACCATCACACACTTTCAGGAGATCGTTGCTCTCGGAAAGGGTTTTGGAGCGGATGATCAGCGGTGTCTTGATGTTATGCTCAATATTCAGATTGGGGTGAAGGTAATGTTCCTGGAACACATAACCGAACAGACGCCTTCTGAATGTCCGCTCATCCATAAGCTCGACCTTATGGGTTCCATACCTTATTATATGGGGGCTTCCTGAACTGTCCCGGTATTCAATAAGGTAATTTTCATCCGGCAGATGGATTTCAATCTTAGGGGGGATCTGCGGCCTGGGGTTCTTGTCCCCGGTGTCCGGCTGATCAATAAGGCTGAGGATATTTAAAAGGGTACTTTTTCCCGATCCGGACCAGCCAATTATGGCAATAATTCCCTCCAAGGGAATCTCAGCAGATTCGATATCCAGCACTCTGCTGCCATTGTACGTCTTGCAGATGTTCGTTAAAACGATCTTCGCGTCCTGTGACATATATGTTCCTCAGAATGAGCATTTTGGGTTTCAAATTGAGGGGATTCTTTCAATCCGGCACAACATAAAGCACTCTTTCAGCAAGCAACCCAAGCTTGAAAAGTCTTGGCGCATATTTTTCCATCCCGGATATCAGCGTTCCCGATGCGAAAATGAGATGTATACCTCATATCCTGCTCTATTACAATAATAAAATCAGGCCAATCACATAAAATTTTGATATCACCATCTGTTCACCTATTTTTTTGAAAATCAATAAGTTAAATATTTAAACCTGTTTTAAAAACTTGGAGTGCGAAAATTAAGCAAAGCGGTTTTTTGCAACCCCAATAATATTAGTAAAGGAGTGCGAAAATAGAGCGAAGCGGTTTTTCGCAGTGTGCGCCGGCAAAAAACCGTTCCGCTCCGCTCTATTTTTGTACTCCTTTCCGGCAGCGGAGTGCGGAAATTGAGCGAAGCGGTTTTTCGCAGTGTGCAGAACATTCGCCAGCAAAAAACCGTTCCGCTGCGCTCCACTTAATTTTTGCACTCCTTACCAGGACGAATCCCGAGTCAGCTCATGTTCCCCTGACCACATAACAAAAGCCATGAGCGCATTCCCATACCTCTCCCACAAGCGTTTATAGCTGAGTTTCTCAGCACCTCCGGGCAGTTCAAATGTGATCGTCGGGATACCAAGATGCATTCCCGCATAGCTTCCCAGGGATCCAGGAAGCGCACCCAGTTTCCGGACCGGAAGATCGCACTGCCCCGCGATATGCTCCGCAAGCCTCTCCCCCGGACCGTCATAGTCAATGCAGCCAAAAGGCTGGTGGAGGCTGATAATGCGGCTGGGTCTGTGATGCCTGATGATTTCCATGATCGCCCGGGTTTCCGGCTCAGACAACGGAGAAAAACCATATTGCCTTGTATTGCGGCGGTTGGCTGCGGGGAAATTACGGTTCAGGTCCACTCCCCGGATGTTGAGGCGGCTCTTTCCACGCACACCATCGGGATTTGCAACAGGCAGAACGATCACTTTCCGTCCGGAAAGCAGCCCGGGGTTCTGCTCAAGATGCCGGATCATAAGCCGGACAAGCGGAGTCCCGGCAACTTCATTCCCATGGACAGAAGCCATCACAAAGATCACCTCCTTCCCCTGGCCTAGTATATGGCATTCAAGGGGGCGTCTTCTCACAGACATGCCGATCTGATAACGCCTATCCGAAGGTTTCTGCTTATTGGGCTTAAGTGCCGCGAGCCACTTCTCCCCGGGAGTTACAGGTTTGTTCTCCGGGGGCTTCCTGTTCCGGAATAATGCGGCTATGCCAGCCTGCCGCGTCTGATTTCGGAAGCAGGTGTCAAAAAAGTTTCCGATTTTTTCCGAATCAAACAGGTTGACGGAGCGCCTTCCGAGACGGTCTGTATAAATTTTTATATGCTGGAACCGGTCAAGATGTTTTCTGAGACGGTTTTGACTGAATCTGCATCTTCCCGGTTTGACAAAATTAACGAGGCAGATGGTTGAATCCCGGAATGACCTGAATTTATTTATTATGCTTGTTGTACTGGAAACAGAGTCAAAATAAATGACATCAATGAATGCTTTGGTGTTCTGAATATAGCGGATATAATCATGGCGGAAAGACTCGCTGCTCCAGAAACAGTCCGGGGAATCATAAAAAACCTTGTCTCTGAACAAGAATTTTCTGATATCTTTTTTTCTGATATCTGCAAAGCCTTTATCGCTTTCTGAAAATCTCACAAAAATTTTGCTGTAAATCTTTTTCTGACGCAATTCTTCAATGAAATTAAGAAAAGCTTTGTCCAGTTTATGCAGGATGCTGACATCCTC
Source organism: Desulfobacterales bacterium (assembly GCA_029934695.1). GTDB lineage: Bacteria > Desulfobacterota > Desulfobacteria > Desulfobacterales > 4be13 > JAOZLU01. Next base: position 34,387 of record JAOZLU010000001.1, read on the forward strand.
ACCAAGATCATTGATAAGTGCTGAACGGTAAGACGTTGAATATTGCAACGGATAGTAAATCAGCAGGATTCGCGGGGACGGAGTGCTTTTTAATGAAAAATTACGTCCGCGGGGCTGTGCGCCAGATGGCTTGGTGTGAGGCTCAACAATGGCTGTTTCCCGGTTCTGGGCATGAAAATTTTCGACATTACTGTTCAAAATACAGGCTCCGAGAAACACCGGAGCGAGTATAAGGATAAAAATTTCGATAAATCGTTTCATTCTGCGGCTTCTCATTCAAATTTGTCCTGCTGCACAGTTTTTAACAAAAAGATTGTCATGCACAGTTCTTAGCATCACCGCCTAAAGGCGGAACTACGAACTGGACAAAGATTATAAGCAGAGGTGCAAAAAACCGCTTCGCTTAATTTTTGCACTCCGGAGGCTCATTCCAAATCGGTCAATGAATCGGACATCAGCGGATAATCTTTTGGTGAGGCCCCGTCATAATGCCACCACTCTGTCCGGATTCCCGTAAACCCGGCTTTTTTCATCACCTTTTTAAGTAATTCCCTGTTTTGTTTCGGTTTTTTCGGAATCTTGTCATAGCCGGATCCTGCTTTTTTTGAAAAATCATCAAAAGCTGTGGGCATCTCCAGCTCCTTTTCTTTTGCATCAGTCAGGGTCACATCAACGGAAATCCCCCGGTTATGCCGGGATCCTTTTTTGGGATTTGCCACATATCTGGCATCCGGCAGAATTTGCCACATTGCTTTTTGAACACTCAGAGGCCGGTAGCAGTCCAGGCATTTCAGATGAAATCCGGGTTTTTCTTTTTCCAGATATTTCTGGGCCTTCATCAGCTTCATAGCCACATCTTTCTGAAGATAGCATTCCCCGGCCTGATACATTTTCCTTTTGAGAAAATTGTCTGTTGTCGCATACTTCATCTCCACAACAATATCAGGTGTCAAATCCCTTATATTCACCAATGAATCTGCGTCAGACATGGCTTTCACAGGTGTTTGAATGACGCTGAAATGTCCCAGCAGATGGTTGAGGAGGATTCTCGCCTGGCTGATTTGTTTCTGATGATTCTCTCTTTTGACTTGAGAAAAATTGTCGCAGACCCTCACATCAAAAATTTTTTTCTTTGGATATGACTTGGAAGTATGTAGCACAAAAGACTCAAATCTGGAGTTAGGATTATCCGATCTCAGGGGAACTACTGATTCACAATTCCGATTCAGTGTTGAATTAAATTCCCTGTCTTTCTGTATCTTGTCCAACGCACCCTGCAACTGCGATTGAATGACCTTGATGCTTCTGACAGCGTAATATATGGAACTGCCGCCTTCCATCTCATCACCCAGGGAAATGGAAAGATCGCTGTCTTTTATCCATTTGCCAATCTCATCAACCAGCTTTCTTTCCAAGGTTTTTTTCCGGTACAGGGCAGGTTTGAATTTTTCCAGAAAGTCAGGAGGTGTATTTTTCTCTTTCAATTTGGGAAGCCGGTGAATTTTTATGATGACAAGTCTTTCTCCGGCCACTTCTGATTTTGCGAACAGGTTCACAACAGTGTTCGTCCATTCATCACTGGCAAGTCCGCCCACAAGCAAAGTTCTTATGCCGCTCATATTTCCCAACATCAGGGTGATTATGGCAGAATATCGGTCTTTGAAAAATTTCCTCAGCGTCTCCTTTCCGTTTTTTCGGAGAAATTCCTGGAGAAGTGTTTCTGCGGAATGGCAAATTTCAGTGACTGATTTATGCATGAGTTCCGAACGATCAGACCGACTCTGATTTTTTTTGACAATCTCCTGCAATCCCTTCTTTATCTGGGTCATTATGTCTTCTGCCTGTTTCAGCTTCTTCTCCTTCTCATCAAGTCTTGCCAGACAGACTTTGAACGGCTCCTCTAATTGGGAGTCGTTTTCGGCATTCAAATATTTCCCAATTGAACTCCTTGCCTCACTTATATCCTTTTTTAACTGCAATATGGCAGAATCAGTCTTCTGAATTTTTTCCGGGAGCATGAATTCATTCCTATTATTCATTTTTCCAGTGGATTCACAGAGTTCATTTATATCTTTCAGCAGCGATAATATTTGTCTGTGGAACTTGAGGCGGAGAGAAATCTCCATAATCCCTTCATGGGCAGCAAACTCCTGTTCCAATTTATCAAAAGAAGCCGCTATGCTGTCAATTTTCTTTTGGGCCTCAGTCATATCACCGGACATCAGGGGAAGTTTTTTCATATCCTGGTATTCTTTCCTCAGTTTCTGGATATCCGCTTCGAGGGAGGAAATCTTTTCATTGAAAAACGATTCAAATTCCGCTATTGAGTCTTGCGCCCTTTTAAGATCATTTTTTTTATCTGCCTCTGAAGGAAGCTGGCCGGAAAGGGCAGGAGAGGGCGCTTGTTGAGCGGTTGTGTTCATGTCATCACCCTGCCCTATTTTTTGGGCAGGAGGAAGGCGAGATGGAACCTGACTTTTTTTATGCTCTTCCCCTGTTGCCGAAGATTCGGAGCCAACAGGGGGAGAAGAAGAACAACCCCCAAGACCGGGGAAAATCAGCAGGGACAGCAGACAGACAGCCAGTATGTGACAATGGACTGCCCTGCTATGGAAACCTGATTTCAGAAATACAAGTGTCATCATATTTATCACCTTTATAAACTTTTCTGATAATGAACTTCACATAATGTGTACGGACAGGACTAAATGAAATTTTTTGCCACGTCCTCAAATCTCGGAGGTTTCTATTTATCGAGGAGCCATCGGAAAACTCAATTTCAAAACGCCTGACCCTGCTGTTCCGCTTCCATAAATTATTCCCTGAATTCTTCGCAGTTTTATCATAACCGTTTATGATTTCAAGCGTATCCAGATGACATGCTTCGGGAAACGATATCTTAATCCACTCCCCTTCGCCGTAACCGTGTTCGTCGCCTTCCACCCAGGCAGTTTGAAGGATGCCGTCCATCACATTTTCGGGAACATATTCAAAATCCTTATATTTTTTCAGAACAGAAGATGCGCTGACAGTAAATTCCTTTTTCAAAAGAGACGGTTTTTTTACCACTGTCGCGGAACCTGTTTTGTCAGAAACTTTTCGGAATCTGATCTCGGAGACACAGGTGTCTGTATGCACAGCATCGTCACGGTAAACATCCTTGATGGTCAGCTTGACATACTTGGTTCTCACCCGAGGAAACGAAATGGTCTGCCATGCTTTTGAATCCTCAAGATTCCGAGTGACTGAGGGATCATGGGAAAATTCAATCAAAAAAGTTTTCACCCTGCGGTTCCGCTGCCATAAATCATTCTCGGAACTCTTGTCAATTTTTTTGTAGCCGTTTATGATATCCATTCCATTGATCTCACGGGGGCTGGGAAAGTTGATCCTTATCCATTCATTCTTCCCCTCACCTGCTGCACCTTCAACCCATGCAGTCTCAGGATTATTATCCAAAACATTTGCCGGAGGATAACTCTTCTTCTCCTTTAAATAGGAGGACGCCTGAGTACCCGGTTTTGCCGGTGGCAGTATTGGCTCAGGGCGCACGACTTTATTTTTCGGACCTTTGGGAAAACGGATTTCTGAAATGCAGGTATCATCTTCATATTTGGTTCCGTGATAGACACTTTTAATCGTCAATTTGATATAATCGGTTCTGACTCCATTTAATGAGACGCTCTGCCAATATTCTGAGTCCTTCAGTGTTCGAGAGATGGAAGTGCCATTGGAAAATTCAATCCCAGCTTCTCTAATCCTGCTATTCTCCTTCCATCGGTTCACCTTTTCACCTCTGTAAAGTGCGTCAGGCTTTCCATACCCATTTATGATTTCTATGGTATCCACATAACGGAATTCAGGAAACATGATCGTGATGAATTCACCTCTGCCGGGGCCGCTCCCTCCTTCAACCCATGCTGTTTCAGGATCATTGTCTAAAACATTGTTCGGATCGTAGCTGAAGGTTTGGAATTGATCCAAAGATGAAGAGGCATTTGCGGTTATCCTTTCCCTGTCATTAAATTTTATCGGCGGACGCTTTTTTTTATCTCCTGATTTGCCGGAGCTTGCCAATTGGTCTATATGTTTGTTGCTCCAATCTTTATTGCGTAATAACTTACGATAAAATTTTATGGCTGTGGAAGAAATTCGTCTCCCCTCCTCAGCCCTATATTTCCGATTCAGGTTGTTGAAACTGAGAAATGGCGTTCCAGGAGAAGAATATCCCTCTTTGACAAGTTCATAGATAGTTTTTACATGGTGGCTGCTGGGTAGTGAAATGCAACCGCTCGGAGTTTCAATATCTTTATGCTTATTGTCCAACACTCGAAAACATCCCCATGTTTTTCTGGCAGGACCACCATGAATGGCTATGGCACTCCCAGGATTTCGTCTTCGCCGGTCAAACGCGTTGGGATAATTTGTGAGTACAGAATAAAGTCCGAAGTTGGAATCGCAGGCTTTCTGATTGATATATGAAATTTTATACCTGCCTATGGGTGTTTTTTTATCACCTTCCCTTATTTTATTCCCTTCCTTCTTCCCATAATGAGTGGGATATTTCCTGATCACCTTACCGTGTTCCAAGTTAATCACATAGAGAAAGGATTTATTCTGCTTCGCTCCTCCTTTGTCGTGAACAAGGATAATTTCTTTTGAAGCGGCTATGGAGGAAAGCAACAGCATCTGAAACAGCAAGCAGCCTGCAAAAAATTTGTATTTCATTCTGAAATCTCCGTATTTTATATGAAAGTTTTAAGTTTTAGGTTTTAAGTTTTAGGGAAACCCTGAAAATTGCATTGTTCGTTGTGGCCGTCAGGTCATGGCTATTATTTTATTTTGCATCAGGTAATCCCCATGCCTGATGAAGTTTTTCAAATTCCGGTCGAGGCAACTGAACCAATACCGGTTTCTTTTCTGAATCCAGCCATAAAATCAGCTTCTCAATACTGGAAGCAGGCATTGCCGTACAGCCGGCAGTGGGGCGTGATGAGTTACGCCAGATGTGTAAAAAAATACAAGAACCCGCTCCTTTCACAACCGATTCTGTGTTATGGTTAACCACAATGCCCAAGCGATATAAATTGTCAGCGCGTTTCATATTTTCAAAGCTGGTCCAATCCGGCCTTCTGACACCTGAAGCATCAAAAGTGTGATTATAATATTTTGAATCCGAATCGTCAACACATATTGATTTTTTATCCACATGAAGATATGGCATCTTCATACGTCCCATTTTTTTCGGCTCTGCATACCCGAAAACAGCACCAAGATAAAATATACCTGCGGGAGCCTTTCCATCACCCTCTTTTTTTACCGGCCCATCAATATCTGCAACGTGTTGCAACCCGCGCCCCCAACCCAGACCATTTCTGCCGACAACGACACTCTCTGCTCGGTCAGCGGGTGTCCATTCATCGTATCGGCTGTTTCTCGCAAAAGACTGAATTAGCCCTCTTTGGGAGTTCCAAACCGGAACAATGACCACAATCAGTTGCAAAGTGTCAGTTGGGATCGGAGAGAGTATTTTCTGCCATGAAGAAGACTGACAATCTGAAATCAAGCTAAAAAAAGAGATTATAAAAGTTGACATGCAGAATAAAGCAGCAGTTTTTGTAGAAAATGCCATGCATCACCTCCCTGTATAAATCTGAATTGAACTATCAGAGCAGTCAGTTATTCTTCAAGCCCCATCTCCAAATAAAGCTCACTTTCCTTTTTAAGGTGTTCAAGCTGTTTCTCTTTCTCTCTGACAGAAGATTTTAAGGCTTTAATATCTTTATTATATTTTCTGATCTGAGCAGACACGGCATTTTTCTTATTTCGCCCCTTGTTTTCCAAAGATTTCAAATCAGCATCCATTGCCGCCAGTTTTTTCTTCTCAAGTTCAAGGTCAGCCTCGAGTTTTTTTTTCTCTCGCAAAAGACTCTCTCGTTTCTGGACAAATCTCTGATTTTGTGTGTTCAGATCATCTAATTCCTTTTCCTTCTGAATAATACGTTGCTCCGTCGCCTTATTTTCATGTATGGTATTGAACAAAGCACTCTGACAGCCTGCAATCATGCAAAAAATAAGAAGAATAAGATACAAATTCCTTTTGCACATTCTTGGACCCTCCAAGCAATATTCCTGATTTTTAAATGGTTTTATTGAGCCTGTCATTCTTATCCCGGAATCAGGGATAGAACTACAGGGAAAGTGGATAAGAAAGGGAATATTTGTTCCTGTTTTATCAACCGTCCCTGTAGCTGCTATGCACAGGCGAATTGCAAGTCACCTGGAAATACTCTCAAATCCTATGGCTCAGAGATGCCATTGCCACCATGCTTTGTTTCAGTTCAACCAGGTTTTTTTCCCATATTTTTATTTGCTTATTCAGCTTCCATGATCTTTTTCTATGCTGAGAACGAAATTTTTTCAAGTCGGCAAGTTCTTCTTCAGCCACATAAATGTCTTGTTCGACCTTGAGACGCTCATCTTTCAAATTCTGTTTTAATTTTTTCCGTTGCCGGGCTGCCAGCCTGGTTTGTCCGATCTGTTTTCTGATCTTGGCGACCATCTGTTTCAACTGGTTGTTACGTTTCTGAATTTCCCGGTTCATAGCAGAAGCATAGTCAATACGCGCCTGAAGGCTGTTCTCCCTGCCTTTCAGCATTGCTTTTTTACTATTGAGATGGCTTGCATAAGAATATCCGAGTGTCCCTCCGATGGCACCTCCGATAGCGGCACCACGCAAAGTGCCTTCGGTGTCCTTTCCAATAACCTGGCCGAGAATCCCGCCGAGAATCGCTCCGATTAATGCACCGCCGCCTGTTCCCTCAGCTTTTGTCTGCTGTTCTGTAGTGGCACATCCCACAGTGAAACAGAACAAAACAATGGAAATCACCAATTTCTTCATAATGTCCTCCTTAATGATTAAAAATTAAATTTTTCCAAATCCTTCTGAACGGATATCACATTTAGTTTTTTATTTTTAAGATAGTCCTGATAATGCCTTTTTACCAGTTCTATGATATTAACTTTGTCCAAACGTCCCGCCTCAGCCATTTTATCTGTGTAATTGTCAAATTCCACAGAAACTGTTTTGGGATCTACCTCCGCCAACAATTTGATTATGCTTTCATAATCCGACAGCCCGATACGGATATTCTGTTTTTTCTCTTTCAACTGCTTCACATATCTTTCTGTCAATTCTGTATCTTTCAATTGAACAGAAATTCCATGCCGTTTTTTGATGTGGGATATTTCCAAAATATCCCTGCGAAGCAACAAAGCTTTTTCCGATGCACTCTGGATTAAACAGAAAACATATTTACTTATAATATCAACAGATTTTTCAACAGGCACTTCGGGCTTTTCAGATTCTTTATGGTTTTCCGTCAACGGCGGGAATTCATCATCAAGAGACGTGGAAGGGCGTCGTTCATAAGAGGCAATAATTGTCGCTTTTGCACGTCCGACATGACAGGTGAAATTCTCTGTATCAGCAGAGAACATATACAGCAGAATAAACAATGCAATGATGGTAAGCGTTCGGATATTCTTCATCGTTTACAGAGTTTCCATGTTCAGCAATGAATGAAATGCAGTTGAATGCCTGTGATTGCCATATTTTTAATGCCTAATATATCATTTTGCTTTTTATTGCAATAGCAAATCAAACCTTTTTCAGATCAATCGTGGAAAGAATAATATGGTCAATAATTCAAGTATTTTTACAGACTCGTCATAAGTTCTCGTAACACACTGGAATCATTAATAGCTGAAAAACGGTATGAAATGCTTATTATTAATTATTTCAGTAAGTTATCGGAATGCTTTTCAGAACTTCCAGAGAACTTATGACTGACGAGCATAGAAAAAAATAAGAATTTAACTGATTATAACGGATTTAGGGGAAGCTCCGATCCAAGCCCCGTAGGGGCGACATGTTTGTAGCACCGGCAGGTCCGAAGCCCGTCCAAGCCCCGCAGGGGCGACATGTTTGCAGCACCGGCAGGTCCGAAGCCCGTCCAAGCCCCGTAGGGGCGATATGTTTGCAGCACCGGCAGGTCCAAGCCAGTCCAAGCCCCGCAGGGGCGACATGTTTGCAGCACCGGCAGGTCCGAAGCCCGTCCAAGCCCCGTAGGGGCGATATGTTTGCAACTACAAATATGCCGCCCCTACGGGGCTTTACAGGCCTCCCCTAAATCCGTTATAATCAGGAATTTAACTATTCAAGTTGATTAAGAGCTAACACTTTTATAAGGTCAGCTCAAAATTTTTTGTCAGTTTATTATTCATTATTATGGAGAGTTGGCAGTAAAAATGCGGAACAAAGATATATCGGCACGTTTTTGCATTTCCTTGAAGACTTCCATACTCGTTTTGCTGAGAACGGTGCCGTTTACGGCAAATGGTATTCACGCATTCTCAGACGCAGAGAGTCCTGATGCTGCAAAGCAGTTTTCAGACTGCTTTCCGATGTCTGCCCAGTATGATTCCGCCTCAGAATATTCTGCGTCTCTGTGTTCTCTGTGTCTTTGTGTGAAATATGGCAGTGAGAAGACTGCGTAAAATTATTTTGTGCGTAATTCACTGGAAACAATTTGCAAAATTGTTTTACAACGTGGGAAAGTATCCGGATTGATGAAAGTCTGTGTGAAATGTGGCAGTGAGAAGGCTGTGTAAAATTATTTTGTGCGTAATTCACTGGAAACAATTTGCAAAATTGGATTCATCACTGATTATGGAGCTGGTTTGCACCCCCTTTTGCCGGACGGGGTTTGCAACCCCGTCCGCAATGTTTGCCGATAGCTGACAATGAATGTTTCGGACAGGGGTTGCAAACTCCGTCAGGC
>JAOZLU010000692.1 GCA_029934695.1 Desulfobacterales bacterium
TAAGTGTTCTTCAGAACATTATTAATAACCACATTTACCCTGCTTTCTCCTTTGATATGCGGACTTTTTAACATATCTCCGTTTTTCACTTTAAATACAAAGGTGACGGCCCCGGTCTCATAAGTGATATCGTGATTGTCAATGGACTGACCATCATTCAGAGAAATTTCATTGTCAAAATCAGCCGTCCGGGCATAATCATCTATCTTCATATCCGATTTTAAATAAACAGGTTCATGGCCGCAAAAAGAGATATGATCTTTGTAAAGTTCAAAATCAGTCTTATATATATTCCACTTTCCTTCAGAGAGTATCAGATCATAATTGCCTGTACTGACATCAATCTTATCCCGACTGCAGCCTTTGGACGTGCCAGGCGCGATACCATGCCCGTAAATATTTGCCGAGGTGACAACGTCCGGAAAAGTGGCAACGGTCTTATCCGCTGATGGCCCGAAGATAAGCTTCCCGTTGACAAAAGCAGCATTCGACAGAACATCATTGACGAGCGTCCCCTCGGAAGGCACAGTCACGGAACTGTCAAAACTCGAATCCGGAGGCCTGAAATAGTCATCTCCGCTATTCAGATAACTGTCGGCAGAGAAATTGTAAACGCCGGGCAGAAGGTAAGTCAGAGAATAATCACCATTATCGGAAATCGTCGTACTTTTGCCTCCCCAAGCCCCTCCGACAGAAATTCGGTGGCTGTCAACAATATTCATCCCCAATCCGTTCAGACTGAAATTACCGCTGATTGCGCTTACAGGATCAAATTCCCAATTTACAACCGTTGTATTCAACTGGGTGACATCTGCAAGCTGACTTACGAGATTATAATAATTTCCGCTGGTCGTTGTGATACCTGCAGCAGATACCTTGATTTCATCATAAGCCTGCACCGGGAAAGAAAATGATCCTTCAGACTCGGATACAGTGAGGCTGGTTCCCGCATTAACATATTTCCCATCAGAATTCAGATCCGCATGAATATTTCCCCCTGACAGAGTCAGATCGCTGCCTACAGACACAGTGCCACTGATATAGCCCGCATTGAGGATAAAATCCGCCAGCGTTTCCTCACCTGCATTGACATCCGCATACTGGCTTTCCAATTCAAGCGTCCCCGCGGTTGTCGTGATGCTGGCCAGGAGTTTGATATTGTCGCCGGGCGGTACGGGAAAACGAAAATACCCGTCAGGCCCGACTTCAATGCGTGTATTGACATATTTTCCATCAGAATCCAAAGTGGCGTGAACATATCCGCCAACCAAAGTGGTATCATAGAGTGAAGGAAACGTGCCGCTGATATAGCCCGGATTTACAGTGAAATGCAGAGGAGCGACAGTATCGTACGAGACATCAGCAGACTGACTTTTGAAAATGAAATAGCTCTTGCCACTGTTTGAGTAGTAAAGTACACAAGAAACATTGTATTGCTGTTTATTTATAGTGACACCAGTGCAAATTCCGAGTTCGTCACGTTTGCAAGGGATTTGTACAGGTAATTTGTATTTGAAATTTCCACCAGCATCGGTCCAGACGGGGCCGTGAGGAAGATTTTCACCAGAATGCAGTTCTTTGCCGGTTGCGCTTATTTCAGCTTTGACCATGTTTACCGTACATGCGCTTAAATCTCCCACCGATATGCTGCCTGCAATATATCCCGGATTAAATGAGACTTCCGTAATTGCAGAGGTGCCTGGAAAAGCACCTGGATCTCCCGGTATATCCTGGGCAGATATATTTGCCGCCGTCAAAAAAAATGACAAAATTATTCCGCACAATATTTCAGAGAGGGCGAATGTATTAGTTTGGCGATTCATTTCTGACATTTGTACTCCTTTCAGATTTTAAGCTTTGCCGAATTTTTATATGGGCGGACTAAGGGCTGAATCATAGTTTGAAAAAATCTCAGTCCTTAATCCGCATTTTTAAAAATAAGTAAGTTAAACCGGACAGATGACAGTGAAATCTCCCACCAACCTGGTTAGTGGCTGATGGGAGCATTTCCGAATGTCAGAGAGATTTAACGACCATTCACAATCTGCATGATATCAAGGATCGTAATGCATCCGTCTTCATCAAAATCAAAGAATCTGTCGTACTCATCACTCCCTTCACAGACATTCCAGCGAGAAGAGATCATGCTGACATCAGTGTCATCCACCACGTCATCGCCGTTAAGATCACCGGAACCTGTTGGAGAATTTCTGACATCGCTGACATCAATATCCGCGTCATCTCCGGATGAAGCTACGGAGACCTCAGATTTGGCAATCTGGTGCGCCCGGATTTCAACATCCTTTGTCTCTTCTGACAGAACTTGGCCGTCTTTCATCAGTTTCCTTACCGTCAGAAGACCGCTTTCATCTTCCACGCCACGAATCACCAGCCGATAGATGCCGTCATCCAGCGCGGGCAGCGTGACTGCCTGATTCCCTTCAGCATTACACCTGAATGAGGCACCCGGGATGAATCCGCCGTCCCTGCCGATTTCTCTCCCCTCAGGATCGTAAACCAGCATATCTGCGGATGCATTCAGTTCAACCGTCATCTGAACTGCTTCGGGTTCGGTTTCGAGATGCAGGATGATCAGCCTGCCGAGTTCTGTGTCTGTTCTCCAGTCAAGCCATCTGTCATCCCTTGCCCGTCTGCTTCTGGGGGTGATGGAGCCGTCCTCCGCTACCATGAAGTCGAGTGTCGGGACATCCTCCACCGTTGCACAGAGGATCCGGATGATCAGGTCATTATAGTCTTTGTCGCTGTTGGCCGCGTTCATGTCCTCGTAAGAGAAGGCCGTGCCGAGACCGTTCACATCAGCGATCTGGCCCAGATACATGCCGTAGGCTGGATTTGACGATACGAGCGAAAACAGCGGACGCAGGTAAGGACTCGTGGTTCCCGGATTTCTGGAAAGGGCTTTGAATGTGCTGTTTGGAACCAGAATCGTCGCGAAGCGATCACCCGGTACCATGGGAAGTTTTCTTTCTCCCCTGTATATCCCGCTGTTCCAGTCTGTTGACTCTCCGAGCAGGCCCGAGAATCGGGCTGAGTCTGTCGGATCCGAAAGGACAAGATACCCTTCTTCAGAGTTTGACATAACCCGTCTCACCGCTTCTGCTATGAATTCCTTTGAACCCGGCGTGAATTTGTTCATTCTGGACATGCTGAATATGCCAAGCTCTCCCTTGTACATTCCGCCGTCATACAGCCAATCAATTGAGACTATCCCACCACACTCCTCTCCCACGACAAATGTGCCGCCGCTGTAAGGAGAGGTGCAAGATTCCTTGCCGGTGCTTCCGCCGACGCATTCATTGCAGTCATCTGTGTAAGCGGTTCCGCCGAATTCACCGTTGCAGTCTTCAACACAGGCGGTTTTGCCGGTGTTTCCGCCGACACATTCGCCACAGTTGTCCAGAGTGGCTGTTCCGCCGGCATCGCCGTTGCAGTCCTGAACACAGGCGGTTTTGCCGGTGTTTCCGCCGACACACTC
>JAOZLU010000693.1 GCA_029934695.1 Desulfobacterales bacterium
GGTTGAGTGGGGTCGGACCAAACTGACATATTGAAAAATAAGTGAGACAGGCCAAAAAACAGGCGTTTTTAAGGGCCTATATCGCACTTTTTGGCATCAAAAAGAGCGTTATAGGATTCTGCCTCTCCTCCCATATCGCCCTTTCTGACCTCAAAAAGTGCGATATAGGCCCTTTTTGAAGCCAAAATAAGCAGGTAACCCGTTTAATATTAAATACTTGCTGCGGCCCGACCCCGTACCCACCCCATTCCGCCATCAGATCAATGTATGCCGAATAATCCCCGTCACTGAAAAAAGTCTGTTGTCTTCGGTTGCCCCGCTGGGTTATATGATGGGGATATCCGGCAACCACAACTCGTGCCATTCGTGCCATAAAAACTGATATGGCGCATCTTGCCGGTTCTGTCAATAATTAAGTATCGTGTCCCCAGAATTATGAACCGACCCCCAACCCACCACCAATAAAATCAAAGATTGAAATGTGACAAAGTGGAATTGAAAACAATCCGTCAGTAAACAATCTTACATCTTTTACATAGGAATTTTGGCCCATCCCATTTTGATTTGTTGCAAACAGATTTGCATATTGGACAATTCTCAGTAGTATCTTCATCTGGAGTGAATAAATAATACCAAACTGTTTTTTTGATAAGTTTGCCTAACTGCGATGCATATTGTAAACCTGACTTGTTCAAGTCACTGCTTGGTTCAGACAATTCATTAACCGCCCATTCCTCAAGTTCTCCGGTCAGCATCCAGATATCATAGACATGTCCGGAAATCAGGGACCATACTTCAGCCTGCGTTGACAAATCTCCAAACAGCTCTTTGACACGATAGCCTGGATAGTAGCCAGAACAGTCTCCGCAGTAAACAGATGCTTTTTTATTGCCGAAACCATGTCCGCGGAGAATTAGTCCGGCACTGTTTATGCACCTGCATACGTTTTCGTGTTTTTCCATCGGAGTAACTGTCACAGCGATATCAATCGCTGAACTGAGTATATCTGAACAATGTTTTTTAACAAAAGAATTTGACCTCCAATTTTCAAAAGCATTTCTGTCAGTGAATATGCACCAGATACGGAGTTCAGGTTTGTCAGTATTATAAACTATCTGTTCATAATTATGCCAAATCAAACCTGCATGATATAAAGTTGGCGCCAATCTCCCCCACTGAGTACATTCGATATGTTCAGTCGGTGGATACAGAGTTATCTGTGTGGGTATGTCATCAGTCATTTTTCTGAATTTCCATGGCACATAAATGAGTATAGAGCGGCGCAGCCTGTTCAGCCAGTTATCATATGCCTTTGTTGCATGCCGGCTCTCTCAGATTAGTATGAATATGAGGCAGATTATGGAGAATACGAATTTTGCATAACAATCTTGTCATAATCACTTTTATGACAACTCTGTTATGCAAAATCCGAGTGATTTATAACCGCATATCAGTGTCCCAAATCTCTTCCCTCAAAAGCTTTCATTATCTGTTTCAAAGTCTTTTTGGTAATCTCTCCCGATTTTTGCTTTTCATACAGTTCATTCGGTGTGTTTTGCAACAGCTTTTCTATGTTAACATCTTTCATCAGGTTGGGACTTTTCCTTAAATCTTTCAGTTGCCCCTTTCCCTGCAATTGGTCTATGATCTTTTTATTAGGATCTATCTTTGATTTGGGAGTGCATGGGGTGTCCTCAGGCACCTCGCATTTGCAGTGGACAAGTCCGAGAATAGGAATTTTATAACACAATCTCACAGATGTGCCGTATGCTTTACATGTTGCCTCGCATTCGCTGTACGCACCGGGATCACAGGGCACCATTAATCCGTCAGGATCAGTGAGGTTCACCGGATCATTCACGCAGTACCCGTAAAGATCAGTATCCCCGCCTGCGAACAGAATCGGATCCTTCGCTGTCCACCTTCCCGTTTCCGGGTCGTAGTCACGGTAGCCGAATCTTACAAGCCCGATATCCGGATCATGCAGGCCGCCTGCAAAGCCGAAAGGCACTGCGAAGGAATCATCGCTGTCGGAAATGATGTTCCCGAAGGCATCGTACTCAATGCTCCTTATCACATTTCCTGAAGCGTCCGCAACAGCTTTCAGCGTCCCTACCTGATCACAGCCGAGATAGTACATCACCCCGTCTTTTGTCATGGCAACGGGCATCCGTGCATCCGCATACTCGAAGCGCATTTTCAGCGTGTCGTCGGCATTGTACACAGCAAGCAGCCGTGTCAGCCCCTGCCACAGATACTTCTCGGTGACAGTGCCGTCAACCTTCTTGGCAATGCGCCTGCCGAGCGGGTCATGCACATACTCGATCACCGTGCTGTCAGGCAGATCAACTCTCAGCAGCTCGCCACGGAGAGAATAGTCATAAGTCGTGACCTGCGTTCCCTCCGTTTTGCTGACGAGAAAGCCGTCCGTATCATGCTCATATACCACGCCTCCGACGGTCACCAGCCGATCCTCGTCATCATAAGTGAGGCTCCTGCCGGCGATCCCCCTCGGCACGCTCATCTCATAATCACGCCTGCCCAAGTCGTCGCACTTTATTTTTTCTCTCTTTCGATGACGATATCAAGCAGTATGATTTCTCCTTTTCTCCAATTCACGCCGCCATCGTCAGTTCTGTTCGGTCCCACGCTGTAGAGTTTCCATGTTCTTCCTCCTTTCCTGTAGCGGTAATTTTTTTCAGGATCAAAAGGGTCTCTGACAGAAATTCCTCTGACAAACCTGGCAAATCTCTTTTCCTCCAGCGATACGGGATATTCATTATATACGGCATGGAAATTTTCTATTCCTTCCGAGATCGATTCCAGATCGTCTTTTACCCTCAGAATCTTCCCCGCCGTTCTTTCAGCATCATTTTTTGCTGTCAGGATGATCAGATGCACTGACAGCAGTAAGCTTATTATAATCACAAGATTTATTTTTATATCTTCTCTCATTGCTGACCGGAATGCGGAAAGCTTTCCGCCGATTTCGGAGACTCTGTCATCCTGGAAAACAGAGCCTCCGAATCCGGCAGGAAATTTACGGCTGTCACATCAGCCGATCTGCTTTCTCTCTCTCTTTTTTATAATTATCGGAATCAGTATTTCTTCCAGAAAATTTTCCGGCTCTCTGAAAAAGATGTCCCATGTATCTCCCGACAGGGTTACGGCAACACTGCCGGTGTAAGATAGGTCCGCAGAGCAGAGGTCAAACTGAAAGTCAAGCCGTATCGGCAATATCAGCGGACTTATGCTGAAAGTGCTGGCTGTGACAGCGACGAGGTCCTCTTTTTCCCCTATTATGTGAGTGCTTTCTCCATTCGTGGCGAAATAGTCGGCAACCACATCACCAATTATGAGAGCTGCTACTATAGCGGCAACCGGCGTCAAAGCGATTTTTCCTTCCGGATCAAGCAGATTCACCGGATCGTTCACACAATACCCGTAAAGATCAGTATCCCCGCCTGCAAAGAGAATCGGGTCCTTCGCTG
>JAOZLU010000128.1 GCA_029934695.1 Desulfobacterales bacterium
GATGTTTGATGTTTGATGTTTGATGTTTGGTGTTTGGTGTTTGATGTTTGATGTTGTCCTGAACAGGGACCAGGAAATCAGAATCCGGGACAGCTTTCTTGCCAAAACCCTGGTCCACTGCTATCCCCATGATCCGGAAAATCTGGATTTGTTCCTGATCAAACGCACGGTGTCAAGCCCCTATGCGAATATTCACGGCTCACCGCTGAACGGATGCTTTCTGGGCCCTTTCAGCACAGTTGATATCTCGACCCTTCACGACTGTATTATCGGGACTTATGCTTATGTGCAGGTGGGGGATCTCTCTCATAAACAGATAGACCCCGGACAGATATGGATCAAAAACGGCAACGTATTTGATTTCAGTTTCCGTTTCCCAAAGGAAGTGCTTGACAATTATATTTCTTTTGAACCCGATAAGGGGGTTCAGGGTATCCTGATGGATTTTGTGGAAGAACGGGAAACAGCTTTTCAAAGAATATTTGAAACGGTTCATATCGAACCCGTGTCCACACCTGTGGGGGCCTCACTGAGCCGTTATGCTGTGCTGAAGCCTAAAAACAGGATCGGCGAAAATGTACTTGTTTCACAAAGGGCGTACCTGGAAAATGCCTGGATGGGAAAAGGTGCCAATGCCCAGAAAAACTGTTACGTCGTTCATTCCCGTCTTGAAGGGTTCAATGTGATGGCTCATGGTGCAAAAGTCATTCATACGAGGCTCGGTAAAAAAACCTTTGCAGGGTTCAATGCGTTTCTCCGTGGGAAACCGGAAGCGCCTCTGATTATCGGAGAGGAATGCATCATCATGCCTCACACCATTATCGATCTTGACGAACCGCTTGATATTCCTCCGGCCCATCTTGTCTGGGGTTATATCAGAAACCGGAACGATCTTAAAAAACACTGTGTTTCTCTTGACAAGCTCTCTGAGGCCGGGGGCGAATTTGCCCTCGGGAATATGCGCTTCCGGGGCAATGGCTCCCAGTTCGTACAGTCATTCAAGGATCGTATTGAACATATCCTGACGGACAACGGCGCTTATTTTGACGGCGAGGAAAAGAGAGGTCATGCCCAGAAAGGGCAGAATATCGCCTTCAATATCATACAGCCCTATACCAGGGGAGGATTAAAGGGGATTTATCCCACCATAGATATCAGCCCGTGATGAGAATTGAAAATCGAAAATCTCAATTCAGAATTCTCATTTATTATGATCAGATTTTGGTTTCGTTTGGCATTTATTCTTGCATTCAGATAAATAAAAAGGCCGTGGAGAAGAAAAAAGCTTCTCACGGCCTTTTTTGTTTTAAAAAACAGGGACTATTATGACGATCTTGGGCAGGCGAATTCGGATGAGCGTATCATCAATTGGAATACTGGCAGAACGGTTACAATTTTTTGTCCTGCGGCATGACCTTTCTGTTAATTTTATTTCTGAATTGCTGTCATTTTTTTCTTGACTTTTAAAAACGAAGCCGTTATTTCGTTATTTAAGGATACAGAAAACAGACTGGTCTGCATATTCTGGAAGAAATGAACGGAGGGCTGATGTCCAAAAAAAAGGCTATTCTTCGGCTGCCACAATGCTTTTTTCACAAAAAGGTTTCAGCGAAACCTCAATGTCCGAACTGTCCAAAATGACTGGCGCAGCAGGGGAACAATTTTTCACCATTTTAAGAATAAGGAGGATATTCTTGTTTCTATTCTGAAAAATGTCAAAGAGGAGATCATAGAGGAGTTTGGGCAATATTTCGGTGAAAAGAAGTTCGATACCGGTCTGGAGATGATATCTTGAAGCCATTTATAATTGTCTGACAGATATTTTTGAACGGGCAGTCCGGCTTGGACAGACAGACGGTTCTGTCGGGGACATGCCTGCCCGGAAGACATCGCTGATTCTTCTTTCCATGGTTGACGGAATCGTGCGATTTAAAATGTATAACCTTTATGATTCGGGTACGCTCTACGATGAAATTATTGAGGCATGCCGCAGGATGCTCTGGAACAATCACCAGTTAAAGCATTGAGAGTTGGGGCTGAGGGGCAGAGTAACATCGGAAAAGCCTTAACGCCTGACACTTGACATTAATTATCTACTCGTCAGTCATAAGTTCTCGTAACATACTGGAATCATTAATAGCTGAAAAACAGGACTAAAATGATCTGTATCAATTATTTCAGCCAGTTACGGAAATGCTCTTCAGAGCTTCCAGAGAACTTATGACTGACGAGTTATCTAAGATAAGGAGTATTATTGATGTTGAACAGATTTTTTCCGTTTCTTGGCTGGTTCAAAGACTACAGCCTTGATAATCTCGGGGTTGACTGCATTGCCGGGCTGACCGTGGCGCTGGTGCTGATCCCCCAGTCCATGGCATACGCTCAGTTGGCGGGGCTGCCGGCATACTACGGATTGTACGCGTCTTTTTTGCCGCCCATGATAGCGGCCATGTTCGGCTCAAGCCGCCAGTTGGCCACAGGCCCGGTTGCGGTGGTTTCGCTTATGACCGCGGCATCCCTGGAGCCGCTGGCCACAACCGGAAGCGAGGGATATATCGCGTATGCCATCATGCTGGCCATTATGGTGGGTGTGTTTCAGTTGTCCCTCGGTGTGCTTAAGCTCGGACTTGTGGTGAATTTCCTTTCCCATCCGGTGGTCAACGGCTTTACCAATGCAGCGGCCATCATCATTGCCAGTTCCCAGCTTTCCAAAATGTTCGGTGTTTCCGTGGACAGTGCGGCGCATCATTATGAAACCATCCTCCGCGTGTGCCGGGCGGCCGTGCATTATACCCACTGGCCCACCCTTTTCATGGGTGCTTCTGCCTTTGCCATCATGTACGGACTGCGGCGGATTGTTCCCAAAGTTCCCAATGTGCTTGTCGCAGTGGTGATTACCACGCTCATCTCATGGGCCACAGGGTTTGAGCATAATATCACGGTGAATATCTCAGCAATTGCGTCTCCTGAGGCAAGAGAGAGGATCGAAGCCTTTAACAAGGCATTGAAAACTCTGCCCGCGTTGGGTGAAGAGCGTGCCATGATCGGCAACGCGCTGGACATGGCCGGAAAAAAACACGACCGTATTGCCATGCTTGATGCCGAACATGATCTGAATGTCGTGGGTATCAAAATGGAGCGGATGAAAGATGAGACCCACGTCAATCGGGAAGCTGTCAGGAATTTTCTTTTCGCAAGGGTGGAGGAATCTGACGGATCCGCAAAATTTTATCTGAAACAGAAATCCGAAGGGGAGGGCCGCACCTGGCGAATCAAGGCCGGCAACAATCCCCTTGACCCGGAAAAACTGCTTATGATCGGCGGCGGATCAGTGGTGGGTGTGGTTCCGGAGGGACTTCCGGCTTTCAGCCTGCCCGAGATAGACTTCAAAATCTTTATGTATCTGTTACCCTACGCGGCCATCATCTCGCTGCTGGGTTTCATGGAAGCCATCTCCATTGCCAAGGCCATGTCCGCCAAGACTGGTCAGCGACTTGATCCGAATCAGGAACTCATCGGCCAGGGACTTGCCAATATCTGCGGCGCACTCGGCAGAAGCTATCCCACTTCCGGGTCTTTTTCCAGGTCCGCGGTAAACCTTCAGGCCGGCGCGATATCAGGTCTTTCCAGTGTGTTCACAAGTGTGGCAGTGGTCATCATGCTTCTCTTTCTGACCCCGCTGCTCTATCACCTGCCCCAGTCCGTGCTGGCAGCCGTAATTATGATGGCGGTCATCGGACTCATCAATGTGAGCGGTTTCATCCATGCCTGGCGCGCACAGTGGTATGACGGTGCCATTTCCGTGATCTCCTTTGTCTGCACCCTGGCCTTTGCCCCTCATCTGGACAAAGGGATCATGGTCGGGGTGGTTCTTTCCCTGGGGGTGTTTCTGTACAAGAGCATGAGGCCGACGGTGACCTCTCTCTCGCGGCATGAGGACGAAACGCTCAGGGATGTCATGGCCCATGAACTCATGGAGTGCCGATACATTGATCTGGTCAGCTTTGAAGGCACCCTCTTCTTTGCCAATGCCAGCTATCTCGAAGACAATATCACCGAACGCATGATGAACAAGAAAGAGCTGAGACATATCATTATCTCGGCCAACGGTATCAATGACATGGACGCATCAGGAGAGGAAGCTTTGTCGCTGATAATAGATCAGGTGAGAAGCGCGGGGATCGGCATCTCTCTTTGCTCTGTGAACGAATCTGTCATGGCGGTGCTGAAACGCACCCATCTGTTTGAAAAAATAAAGGACAATGTCTATCCGACTATGGAAATGGCAATCTGGGCAGTCCATCCGCGCGCGCACTGGGGCAGCCAGGAGGAAGCCTGTCCGCTTCAGACTGTCTGTCGTATGGTTAAAAATGAAATGAGAAAAGGGGGTTGAATATGTCAGTTATCACCATATCCAGTGGCATCTTTTGCGAAAAAGAGCCTGTTATCCGGAAAGTGCTTGAAAAAACTGGATACAAGCTGTTCACGGACAAGGATATTGTCGCGGAGGCAGGCAGAATTTCCGGTATGGCCGAAAACAAGATCAGGAACGCGTTCTCGTCAAAAACCTCGGTGTTCAACAAGTTCACCTATGAAAAAGAACGGACCGTGGCATGGCTCAGGCTCGCAATTGCGCGGCTGCTTTCTCAGGACAACCTGCTGATCGAAGGTTTTGCGGCCCATCTGATTCCCAGGGAAATCAGCCATGTGCTTCGGATCTGCCTGATCGCCGATATGAAGTTCAGAATTGCCGGGGCTGAAAAGGCCCTGAAATCGGACGAAAAGGGAGCAGTCTCCCTCATCCACAAACAGGATGAGAATTTTACCGTGTGGATCAACACCCTGTTCAGGGTCAAAGACCCCTGGGACATGTCCCTTTATGATATTGTCATTCCCACGGACAAAACTGAAGCAGACAGTATCGTGGAGATTGTTGAGGGGAATCTCCGCAGCGAAGTGATCTGCCCCACGGATGCCTCGAAAAAAATGGTTCAGGACTTCGTTCTTGCCGCCAATGTGGAAGTGGCACTGGCCAAAGAGGGACACTCGGTGGGTGTGACATCCAGAGACGGTTCGGTGACGCTGACCATCAACAGGCATGTGCTGATGCTGGCTCGTCTGGAAGATGACCTCAAATCTGTCGCAAACAAAGTTCCCGGTGTCAGTTCTGTCGAAACCCGTGTGGGAAAAGGGTACCATCAGGCAGACATTTACCGGAAATACGATTTTGAAATGCCCTCAAAGGTCTTGCTCGTGGATGATGAACGGGAGTTTGTCCAAACCCTTTCCGAGCGTCTGTATATGCGGGAAATGGGGGCCGCGGTGGTTTATGACGGCGAATCCGCCCTTGACATGGTCAGAGACGACGAACCCGAAGTCATGATTCTGGATCTCAAAATGCCCGGAATTGATGGCATCGAGGTCCTGCGGAAGGTAAAGGAAACCCGCCCGGAGATTGAGGTGATTATCCTTACCGGGCACGGTTCCGATGCTGACAGGGAATCCTGCATGAAGCTCGGCGCCTTTGCTTACCTGCAAAAACCCGCGGATATTAATCTGCTGAGTGAAACGCTCAAAAAAGCCAACGAGAAGATTCGGAAGAAAAAAGCAGATGACAAATAGATACTGAGATGTAGGTAGGTGGAGCGCAGCGCAACCCACCTTGTTCGGAATTGTTCCAAGTACGCACTGACACACATTATTTTAAAAGCTGAATATCTGGTAACTGATCATGTCCCTGCTCGAAAAAATGAAACCGAAATTCTGGGAATTCCGGGAAAATACCGATGATCCTTCCAACTTTCGTCATATCTGGCTGCTGATGGTATTGCTGACTCTGTTGGTTGCCATTGCGCCGCTCGTCTCCATGACGATGATTGATAATAATGTGAGCCGGAAGTCCGCCGAATCTGAAATTCTGTTGCGGACATCCCGGCTGGTTTCCAATACCCGGCGATCGGTTTCCTTTTTTCTCGGGGAACGCAAAGCCGCGCTCAAGTTTGTTGTTTATAATACTTCTTTTAACGAACTGAATGATCCGATGGAACTGGCTTTGATTCTGGAAAGTCTGAAAAAGGGATTCGGCGGGTTCGTTGATATCGGGGTGATTGACGCGTCGGGCAGGCAGAAAAACTACACAGGACCGTATTCCTTGGAGGGAGTAAACTACAGCGGCGAGGAATGGTTCAGAGAAGTCGTGGAACGGGGAAATTATATCAGCAATGTGTTTATGGGGTTCCGGCAGGTTCCGCATCTGGTCGTCGCAGTCAGACATGATCTGCCGGACGATTCCTTTTATGTGGTTCGGGCCACGTTGGACACTGAACGGTTTAATGATCTGCTGTTTTATCTGGAAGTAAGCGGACAGGGAGACGCTTTTATTGTCAATCAGGAAGGCATGCTCCAGACACCGTCCCGTTATCATGGCAAGGTTCTTGAAAAAATTTCCGATCCTATTCCCAGTTACTCGGAAAAAACAGAGGTTTTCGAGAGAAAAAATGTGAACGGAGAGGTGCTGATCGTCGGTTACGCGTACATTGCCGAATCGCCTTTCATCCTGATGATCATCAAGCAGAAGGATGCGCTGATGGATTCCTGGCACACCACCCGTATGGAAATCGCAGGGTTTCTGATGGTCAGCATCGCCATCATCTTTTTTGCGATTCTGGGCGGAGCCACCTATCTGAGCAATAAGATATATGTGCTGGAGCAGAACCGGGATGCGATCCTGCATGAAGTGGAATACTCCAACAAAATGGCCTCGCTCGGGGAACTGGCTGCGGGCGTGGCGCATGAAATCAACAATCCGCTGGCGATCATTAATGAAAAAGCCGGACTCATCAAGGATATATTTACGTTTAAGGAACAGTATTCCAAAGATGAGAAACTGATGAATATTGCAAATGTAATAATTTCGTCGGTGGAGCGGTGTGCAAGCATCACCCGGCGCCTGCTGAACTTCGCACGGCATATTGATATTAATATCCGGCCTCTCTGTCTGAGAGAAGTCCTTCACGAAGTGCTCGGTTTTCTGGAAAAAGAAGCCGAATATCGGAGCATATCGGTTTCTGTTGAAGTTCCCGACAACATGCCTCAGTTGGAAAGTGACCGCGGCAAGCTGCAGGAAATATTTCTCAACCTGGTCAATAATGCGTTTGTGGCTATGAAAGATGAGGGAAAACTGGATATCTCCGTGAAACAGGAAAGTGAGGATTCTGTTGCAATCATATTTATGGATGACGGATGCGGTATTTCCGAGGAAAATATCTGCCGCATATTCGAACCGTTTTTTTCCACGAAAAAGAAAGCCGGCGGAACAGGACTCGGTCTGTCCATCACATATGGTCTGGTGGAAAAAATGGGAGGCACAATCGGCGTGAAAAGTGAACTGGGAAAAGGAACAACTTTCACCGTTATGCTGCCGCTTAAAACAGAGCAAAAAGAATAAGGAGGAGTGTAAACATGCGAGTCCTATTGGTGGATGATGAAAAAGAACTGGTTTCCACCTTGGCAGAGCGGCTTTCTTTCAGGGGAATTGATGCGGAATGGACAACCAGCGGAGCCCAGGCTTTGAAATTGCTTGAAACCGAAGTATTTGATATCGCTGTACTGGATATGAAACTTCCCAAAATGAGCGGACTTGAATTAAAGAAGGAAATTCAGGCAAAAATGCCCGCTATGAAATTTATTTTCATGACCGGACACGGATCAGGAGATGACTTCAGAGCCGGCACGGCAGAGACTGGCGTTGATTATTATCTGATAAAACCTGTCAAAATCGAAGCCCTGATTGAGAGAATGAAAGAGGTTCTCAGGAAAAATTGAACCAGCAGACATAATTGCTGTTGCAGTCGGATTCGTACCCGACCGGGAAAAAGATGCTATATAACTCGTCAGTCGTAAGTTCTCACAACTCATTGAAATCACTGATTCAGGTATTTTCCGAACGGTATCTGCCATATTAATAATTTCAGCCATTTACGGAGTTACTTTCAACTTTTTATTTTGAACTTTTCACTGACGAGTATATAAGGCAACTCATGAAAACCGGAATCCGATTACTACAATTCTTAATATAAAACGGAGTGTCATAATGAGTTACAAAACAGACAGCATCAGCGAAATCGGGCTTCAGTTTTTCGGGAAAATATCCTCCTCCAATTTTCATGAAATCAAGAATGTTCTGGCAATTATCAATGAAACCGCCGGGCTGTTGGAGGACTTTTCACTCATGGCGGAACAGGGGGTGCCCGTCGGGCCGGAACGAATGAAAGACCTGTCATCGAAAATCATGAAGCAGGTGCGGCGCGCAGATGGAATTGTCAGAAGCATCAACCGCTTTTCTCACAGTGTGGACAAGCCCACGGATCAGGTGGATATAGCCGAATTTCTGACATTCATGATCGGGCTTTCCGAAAGATTCGCCGCTATGCAGGGAGTGACTCTGAAGGCGCAGCCGTCTGACATCCCGCTGCTGATCACGACCGCGCCGTTTCTGCTGGAAAATCTTGTCTGGTTATGTCTTGATTTTGCGATGAAGGTTGCCGGTGCAGGAAAAACCGTTGGGCTGGCCGCGGAGAAAGCAGAAAACAACGGTGTGCGAATTCGGTTTACAAATCTTGACGGGCTTACCGAATCTTTGATAAGCACATTCCCGAAGGAACGGGAAAAGGCACTGCCGGACGCGCTCCAAGCCGAAATTACAACCGATATCGGGGCCAAAGAGATGATACTCAGGCTGCCCGGCGATATCACAGTGAACAGCAATCAGTGAAGAGTGAAAAATAATCAATTACCGGTTACCGATGAAAGGAGTGCAACCATGACTGAAAAAGTGTTGCTTGTTGACGATGAACAGGATTTTTTAGATGCATTGGCAGAACGGATGCGCTTCAAGGGAATGGATGTTTCCGCGACCACGTCTCCGATAGATGCCCTGAAAAAAGCAGAAACAGAAACATATGATGCCATTATTCTGGACCTCATGATGCCCGAAATGGACGGCCTTGAGACCCTTAGAATGCTCAAGGAAAAGAATCCCGACCTTCAGGTGATTCTCCTCACAGGTCAGGCCACCGTGGAAAAGGGTGTCGAGGCCATGAAGCTGGGAGCCATGGATCTGATGGAAAAGCCGGCTGATATCAAAAAGCTGACTGAAAAAATCAAAAAGGCCCAGGCAAAAAAAATGATCATCGTGGAGAAAAAGGCCGAGGAAAGAATCAAAAAGATTGTCGGAGGCAAGGGGTGGTAAGCAACCATGCAGGATGGGCCAAAGCGGAGCTTTGCCCATCGCCGGTTCAGACCACGCGCATCTTCCCATTATTAACTACATTATATTGGGTTTGCAATTCTACATGTTGTATTATCAGCAGGTTACGAACCATATTTCAAGCAAACCGAATACAAGTTTTTAATTTTAAAGGATATATTATTGTTTTTAAATTTACGGACAGTTACAGCCAGACCGATACAGGACGAAAATTCTGCGATCCTCCGAGCTTTTTGTCGGTAAGGTCTGAATCACCCGTATATTACTTCCAAAATCAGTTTTTCTGTAAAAATCATCTTATATTACAATAAGATAATTTTTTTGGTGTCAGATGCGGGACAGTAGCCGGAAAATATCCTCAGAATGTCGGAAAAATTCCCGCCGGCTTTCCAAATAATGTTCAGGCTGCCATGATTCATATTGACAGATGCCTCTATATGCATCAAGCCAAAATTGCCGGGCGGGGTTTGCAACCTGTCCGAAACTTATGCTGCCGGGAACTGACAAAACATTGCGGACGGGTTGCAAACCCCTCATTCTGTATGGCTTAGTACTCAGTTCCACGAATAATGTCCGGGTTAAATTCCGAGGAGTGCAAAGCTTGCCCTGTGCGTGTCCAGACGGAAGTCGGGATTCCGCCCCAAAATAAATGTGTAAAACTTTTGCTCAGGTAATTAGGAATTGGAAAGCATCCGATTGGCAATCCTCAATTCCCAAATTCCCATTTTACGGAGGAAATATGAAAGAGCTTGAAAAGCTTATTGACCGGACAATCATCCGCGTCAACATCAATCTGAGAGAGTTTCGACTTTGATGTGAAGCTTATATCCGAAAGACTGTGCCCATGGACCATCTGATCAAATTCTACGTTTTTTACGGCATCACATCGCATCACCCGATTCATTTCCACTTCCGCCATTCCAACATGGCGGGAAGCTATTTCCTGGGCAAATATCTGGTTGAGAATTCCGTCCTTTACAAAAGCGATATCAGGGGGGATGAGCTCAAGAAAAAAGGGGATGTGATTTGTTACCAGGGAATTGACGAGGTTGTCCTGAACAGAGACCAGGAAATCAGAATCCGGGACAGTTTTCTCGCCAAGACCCTGGACCTTTTTTAGCATAGGCTTTCTGACAGACAACTGCATAAAAATCTCCGCCGCCGTCTGCAAATGTTTGATTTTTCCCTCGGAGGGAAAAAGAGGGGAGTGGAAAGTTGCACTTTTGCACTCCCGCGGTGAAATTACCCGGCTAGCTTCTTCAGGATGAACCTGTGTACAGGACAAAAAATCGTGCAGGCAGGAAACCCGGCTTTTTTCCCGGACGGACGGCTCCCTGAATTCAGTAAAAAAAGCCGGGTTTCTCTTTTTTGTCCTGTACACAGAGGATGAACATAAATTCCTCAGACGCGATGCGGTCGTCTTCGTTCACATCCGCGCCTCGTAACCAGAGAATTGCGATGACACGAAAAAAATCTTTACATGATCCTTCTGATATGCTATATATACAAATTTATGTTTATTCAGGTTAAAGGCTTCCCAAGTTCTGGAAACTTCGGAAATCTGAAGTTTTTACAGACTTAAAATCTAAAAAAGGAGTACAATATTTGGAACAGAGCAATCACTTTAAAACTTATCTGGCTCTGATCGGAGCCGTGGTTTTCTGGGGACTTTCTTTTGTGGCCACAAAGATTGCCTTGGAGGATTTTTCCACATTCACGCTGATTTTTATCCGTTTTGCGCTGGCATCCTGCGTGTTTTTTGCATTGATGCTGCACTTTGGTTTTCCCAAGTTTACCCGGAAAGAACATGGCAAGCTGCTCCTTATGTCCCTGTTTGAGCCGGGTCTTTATTTCATATTTGAAACTGTCGGCCTGCAACACACCACCGCCCCCAAGGCGGCCCTGATTATCGCCACAGTTCCCATCGCCGTAACCATACTTGGGACGATTTTTCTTGATGAGCGTACAAACATGGCAAGTATTATGGGCATCAGCATATCATTTGTGGGCATTGCTGTTCTGGTCGTGGGAGATCCTCAGTTCAGTTGGGATCTGGGGGGTGCTCTGCTCGGTGATCTGCTGATTTTCGGGGCGGTGATTTCCGCAGCCGTCTATATGATCTGCGCCAGAGATGTGGGACAAAACCACTCGGCCCTGGAAATTACCAGCGTACAGTGCGTGTATGGCGTTATCTTTTTTGCACCGGCGTTTTTGTGGGAACTGCCGGGGATGAACTGGTCGGCAGTCAGCGGACGCTCTATGGCGTCACTGGCCTATCTGACGGTATTTGCAACCATCATCGCTTTCCTGTGTTATAATTATGCGCTGACAAAGATAGCTGCCTTCCGGGCTTCCATATTTATCAACTGCATCCCGGTGGTGACGGCTCTGGGTGCATGGATACTGCTGGGCGAAAAACTCACTCCGATCCAGACTGCTGGCGGTCTGCTGGTGCTGATTTCAGTTTGCGTCACAAATCTGTCTGCTTTTCGGACAGCACCCCGGGAATTTGGTGAATCTGTTGCTTAGGACTGACATGAACACGGACTCCTCAGAAAATTCGCCAGAGAACCTGCGTTCTGTTTACCCGGATCTCCCCCGTGCGGCTGTGGGAGCCGTTGTTTTTAAAAATGAAAGGGTGTTGCTGGTACTCCGGAGCAAAGCGCCTGCTGAGGGAGTATGGGCCATTCCCGGGGGAAGTGTGGAACTGGGTGAAACGCTTCAGAAAGCCGCTGAACGGGAGATATATGAGGAAACCGGCATCGTCATTCAGGCACGGGAGCCGATTTTTACTTTTGACAGTGTGACGCATGATAATGACGGCAGGGTACGGTTCCACTATGTGATTGTTGATCTGCTGGCCGATTATGTGAGCGGCGAGCCACAGGCAGGGGATGACGCTCTGGATGCCCGATGGATTTCAGCGGAGGAAATGGATACCCTTGAGGTGAACCCGGTAACACGGAAAGTGTTAAAAGAATGCTTTGGTTTTGGAACAGGTGCGAAAAATAATTTTGTGAAATAAGGATTTATTATGCAGGAAGACCGCTCAAGATGGAATGAGAAATATGTCAATAAAGAAAAATATTCCGCCGAACCTGCCAAAATTGTCAAAAAATTTTGCACCCTGGCTCCCAAAGGAAGGGTGATTGATATCGCCGCAGGCACGGGAAAAAATGCCCTCTTTCTGGCAAAACAGGGGTTTATGGTAGAAGCCGTGGATATTTCAGATGTGGCCCTGGGCAGGCTTTCGGGACATCATCCCAATCTGCATCCTATATGTGCGGATCTGGACACTTTCGATATCCCCCGGGAGCGATACAGTCTCATTCTCAATATCCGATTCCTGAACAGACGGCTGTTTCCTTATATCCAAGAGGCCCTTGTTCCCGGGGGAATACTTATTTTTGAGACGTATCTGGAGGGTGACGGGGAAGATTACTGCCGGTCCGCGTGTCGGGATTACCTGCTGCGGAATAACGAACTTCTCCATGCTTTTTTGTCGTTGAGAATTCTTTTCTATCAGGAGACAAAAAACCATGACCAGAAGGATTTCTGCCATATCGCCTCCCTTGTGGCGATGAAAGACTGAGCTGATTGTAATGAATCGCACAAAATTTCGATCTGTGCGGTTAAACATAATTACCTGAAATTACATACAACATTTTTGTGAACGCACAGGTCGTAAAACTTTGTGACAGACGTTGATTTTCCCATAATGACCAAATTATTCCGGCTCCTCAAAAAACTTCTGATCTGTCTGAAAAATTCTCCACTGACAGATATCATCAAGTTCCTGTTGGTGGGAGGAGCCATTATCTGGCTCATGGCCCGCGGCACGGAGAGACTGGGGTATAACTGGCAATGGTACCGGGTTCCCCGGTATCTTTTCTCATTTGAAAATGGAAACTTCATCCCCGGGCCGCTGATTAACGGGCTGATGGTCACATTTCAGATTACCGGTATAAGCTTGCCCCTGGCGTTTGCATTCGGACTGATTACTGCATTTTTCCGATTGTCAGAATCTTTTCTGGCAAAAATTCTGGCGAGAATATATCTGGAGCTGATTCGGAACACGCCGCTCCTGATACAATTGTTTTTTATCTACTTTGTGT
The DNA here is from genome assembly GCA_029934695.1 of Desulfobacterales bacterium. Taxonomy (GTDB): domain Bacteria; phylum Desulfobacterota; class Desulfobacteria; order Desulfobacterales; family 4be13; genus JAOZLU01. The sequence goes on from JAOZLU010000128.1 coordinate 13,384, forward strand.
TGTCACCGATACTCAACATCAGCCGCTTTGCCTCGGCTGTTCTTGCCCTGAGTCTTTTTGAAGGGGCTTATGCCTCGGAAATCTTCCGTGCAGGAATCATTTCCATCCATACAGGACAGTGGGAAACCGCACGCAGTCTGGGTTTCAACACCTTTCAGACCTATCAGCATGTCATTCTTCCCCAGGCAATCCGGCGGATTCTGCCCCCGCTGACCAGTCAGGGCATATCCCTGATCAAAGACTCTGCCCTGGTCAGCACCATTGCCATATACGATCTGACCATGCAGGGACAGGCGATTATTGCAGAAACGTATCTGACTTTTGAACTGTGGTTTACCATTGCTGCAATCTATCTTTTCATCACTGCAACTCTGTCAATCAGCATCAGTATCATGGAAAAATATATGAGATGATGTTTGATGTTTGATGTTTGATGTTTGATGTTTGATGTTTGATGTTTGATG
>JAOZLU010001176.1 GCA_029934695.1 Desulfobacterales bacterium
AGATTCTTGATGGAATGGGAGAGGTCGGCGATGACTTTGTTTCGTTCATCAACTCTGGCTTGGGCTATTTTTTGTTCATTTTCAATCTTCGCTTGGGCTGCTTCCTTCTTTTTTGTATCAATAAGTTCTTGCGCACACCCTGTGATATCCTGCAACTCAAAAATATTATCAACGTCATCATGCTCATGAAAAAGAATAGAAGCCATATCTGAGGCAGCCCCAAAATTTTCTGTTTCCAAATATAATTCCTTCAACTTATTACAAACCTCCTCACTTGGAAAGTCTTCATAAGTTTGTTTGTAATCGGCTTCAGCTTTCTCATAATCCTTCATTTTGTAATAAAGGTCTCCTCGCCTTTCATAAGCCTCAATGCATTCATTATCAAGCTCAAGGGCTTTATTATAATCCTCAAACGCTTTCTCATCGTTTCCCATTTTAGAGTAGTATTCTCCACGATAGGAATAAGCCTTGGCGTATTCAGGATCAAGCTCAATAGCTTTATTGCAATCATTCAGGGCTTCGTCAAGCTTCCCTATTTTTAAATAGCACTCGCCACGCTCTGAATAAAATCCCGCATTTTCAGGCCTGAGTTCAATGGCTTTGGTGAAGTCCTCTATTGCATTGTCATACTTTTCAAACTCCCTGTAACAATTTCCACGCTTTGAATAGAATTCCGCTTTTTCAGGCTCAAGTTCAATGGCTTTGGTATAGTCATATATTGCTTCATCATACCTGTCAGATCGCCCGTAATGACCATGCTCTGCAAAGTATATGTGACAATCTCCACGCCTTGAATAAAACTCTGCTTTTTCAGGCTCAAGTTCAATGACTTTGGTGAAATCCTCTATTGCATTATCATACTTTCCAAAGTTCTTGTAACAACTTCCACGCTCTGAATAGAATTTCGCTTTTTCAGGCCTGAGTTCAATGGCTTTGGTATAATCTTTTATTGCATTATCACAATATTCTCTATCAAATTGATATGAAAGAGCATTGAGCATATAAAAAAGCGCACGGCATGAATACAGTTCCGCATCCTCAGAT
>JAOZLU010000694.1 GCA_029934695.1 Desulfobacterales bacterium
GGATCAGCCCCCTTGCCAAGGGAAATGAGTCCGTTTTCCCGCAACCGCACCGTCACCTCCCCCTGCGCGTCTGTCCCGCCAGTCAGCGCGCTGACAGAGAACCTGAGGAGTTCCGATTCCGCTCCGGTCAGTTTGGAGATGGTGTTAAACACGGCGTCAATGGGGCCGTTCCCGTAGCCCGCGTCTTTGACGGATCTGCCGTTTATGGAAAGCTTCACACTGGCCATGGGAAGAACAGTTGTTCCGCTGGTGACGTGCATATATTCCAGTTGGAAGATATCAGCCGTCCGCAGAATGCCTTCAGTGACAATCACTTCCAGATCCTCATCCACGACGTGCTTTTTCTTGTCTGCAAGTTCCTTGAATTTTGTGAAGACAAGATTCAGTTCCTCGTCGGAAAGATCATACCCCATCTCCTTCAGATGGGTGCGTAAGGCATGTCTTCCCGAATGTTTGCCCAGTACCAGCTGGTTTCTGTTCAGCCCGATGGTTTCCGGCTTCATGATCTCATAAGTCATGGGATTCTTCAGAACACCGTCCTGATGAATTCCGGCTTCATGGGCAAACGCGTTGGCCCCCACAACCGCCTTGTTCGGCTGCACAATGATGCCGGTGATCATGCTGACAAGACGGCTTGTCGAATAAATATGCTCCGTGACAATGTTTGTCTCCATGGGGAGAAAGTTGGGCCGTGTGTGAAGGGCCATGATGACTTCTTCGAGGGAGGTATTTCCGGCCCGCTCTCCGATGCCGTTGATGGTCACTTCGGCCTGCCTCGCACCGGCACTGATGGCCGCCAGGGTGTTGGCGGTGGCAAGTCCGAGATCATTGTGACAGTGGACGCTCAGAACTGCCTTGCCGATGTTCGGAGTATGCTCCGTGACATATTTCACCATGTCGGCGAATTCTTCGGGAATGGCATAGCCCACCGTATCCGGAAGATTCACCGTTGTGGCTCCGGCTTCGATGGCGGCCTCAAAGACCTTGCACAGAAAATCACGGTCGCTCCGGGAGCCGTCCTCCGCGGAAAACTCCACATTGTCGGTAAGCGATTTGGCGTACCTGACCGACTCCATAGCGGTTTCGATCACCTCGTCCCGCGTTTTGTTCAGCTTGTACTTCAGATGGATATCGGACGTGGCGATAAAGGTGTGTATCCTCGGTTTTGCCGCGTGCTGTATGGCTCCCCACGCACGGTCAATATCCGCTTTGGAAGTACGGGCCAGGCCGGCAACTTCGAGATTCCTCACCTTGCGGGCGATTCTGGCAACCGCATCAAAGTCGCCTTGGGACGCGGCAGGAAAACCTGCCTCCAGCACATCAACGCCCAATTTTTCCATCTGTATGGCAAGCCGCAGCTTTTCAGCCTCATTCATACTGGCTCCGGGGGACTGTTCACCGTCTCTCAATGTTGTATCGAAAATATATACTCTTTCAGCCATGGTTTTGCTCCTCTGTAAATCCAATTATATGTAATGATTTCGTTTGTGCGTTTGTCAAGGTGGGTTGCGGATTCCGTTTTTTACTGCGTAAAAAATCGAAATCCTCCACCCACCCTACAACTCGGGATTTTCATCTGTGCGTATGTCATCGGCGGGCCGATGTCATGTGCCGCTCCTTTTCCAACTACAGTTTTTTATTGAAAAAATTCATTTGTCACAAAGCAGAAAGCAAAACCCTGTAAAGTTTGCGCCGCAGGACATAATAACGCTTATGCCCTGCGGCGTTAATCCCTCTTTTCATCGTAAAGACAACTCCTTTCCTAAAAATGGTGGATGATTCTGGCTCCTCTGATTCACCTTTCACATTTAATTCATAATTCACCATTCATAATTTATAATTCAGTTCAGTTTTAACATACTGAATTATGCATGAACAGCTTCTGCACAGAGTTTCCGTTTGACGGGTCGGACTGAAATCCCAGTTTATATTGGAAACTGTCTGCAAGAGCCTGCCAACTGGCTTCGATAATATCTTCCGAAACCCCGATGGTACTCCAAATATGATCCTTGTCCCGCGATTCGATCAGAACCCGCACCTTTGAGGCAGTCCCCTCCCGTCCGTCAATCACCCGGACTTTGAAATCAACGAGATGCATGGCGTCAATTCCCGGAAAGAAATTATCCAGAGCCTTTCGCAGCGCATTATCCAAAGCACCCACCGGCCCGTGTCCTTCCGCGGCAGTGATTTCATTCTGTCCGTCAACAGAGATTTTAATCGTCGCGTGGGAGGAGCACGGACGATCTTTGTCCTTTTCAACGGTCACTCGGAAAGATTCCAATTCAAACAGGGGTTTGAACTGTTCCGTAAATTTTTCAAGCAAAATTCTGAATGATCCGTCAGCCGCGTCAAACTGGTATCCGCCCGCTTCGAGATGCTTTATTTTTTCAACGATTTTCCGGCTGTCGAACCCGTTTGCATCCAGGTCAATTCCCATTTCTTTGGCCTTGTACTCCACGTTGCTTCTGCCGGAAAGATCCGAGACCAGCACACGGCGGCTGTTTCCGATCAGTTCCGGGTCTATATGTTCGTAAGCCCTGGGTTCTTTCCGGATAGCACTGACGTGGATGCCGCCTTTATGGGCAAAAGCGCTTTTTCCCACAAAAGGTCTGTTGCTTAAAGGAATCATGTTCGCAGTTTCGCTGACGAATCTGCAGAGTTTTCTCAGCTTTCTGAGATTTTCTGCGGAAAAACACGGGCAATCCATTTTCATGCAGAGAATCGGTATGATTGACATCAGATCCGCATTGCCGCATCGCTCTCCATATCCGTTGACAGTTCCCTGAACCATTGTCGCACCTGCTTTGACAGCCATTACGGAGTTCGCAACCGCCAGGCCGGAGTCATTATGGGTATGAATACCGAATCTGACCGGCAGAGCGATCTCCTTTATAACAGATTCAAGATCAAAAGGAAGTGTGCCGCCGTTGGTGTCACAGAGAACAATGAAATCCGCTCCCCCTTCCGCAGCAGCGGTCAGCGTCTGCAAGGCATAGTCCTTATTCTCCTTGTATCCGTCAAAAAAATGCTCCGCGTCATAGATCACTTCACGGTTATTTTCTTTGAGATAAGAGACACTTTCCCGTATCATCAGAAGATTCTCTTCCAGCGTATTCTCCATGACCTTTTCAACATGAAGGTCCCATGTTTTTCCGAATATTGTGACCGCGGGCGTATCACTCTCCAGAAGCGCGGTCAGATTCTGATCCTCGGATGGCGAAATACAGGGCCTCCGTGTTGAGCCGAACGCGGTCAGACGGGCGTTTTTAAGTTCGAGACATTTTGCCAGCTCAAAAAACTGTTTATCTCTGGGATTGGAACCCGGCCAGCCACCCTCAATATAATGTATTCCAACGTCATCCAGCCTCCGGGCAATTTTGACCTTCTCTTCAGCGGTAAAATTGATGTTCTCTCCCTGGGTTCCGTCTCTCAGGGTGGTGTCGTATAGTAATATCGGTTCCATTATGTTTCTCCCCAAAGTGTTTTAA
>JAOZLU010000695.1 GCA_029934695.1 Desulfobacterales bacterium
GCAGGGATCACAGCTGTCTGAAATCTTATGCAGCCACAAAATCCGTTAGAATCAGAAATATTCAGGGGGTTTCTTTCAGTAATGAAAGATATAAGTGTAAAAGAAGGGCAAACACAAAAGTGTGGGAAAATTACCCTTCCTCGCATTCAAATCTGCAGGCATGAAATTGAAAAACTTGAAGTCTTCGTTTCTCACTCATGGATTATTCTGACTCAGGCCTATTGATTTTTTCGTGGATTTGAGATTTGGAATTTAAGATTTATTTGGAATTTGTGATTTGGAATTTATTTGTGATTTATGATTTGGAATTTGAGATTTATTTGGGATTTGTGATTTGGAATTTATTTGTGATTTGTGATTTGAAATTTATTTGTGATTTGGAATTTGGAATTTGTGATTTGGAATTTGTGATTTATGAAAAAAGTTGGTACGCCCGGCTGGGTTCGAACCAGCGGCTTTCAGCTCCGGAGGCTGACGCTCTATCCACTGAGCTACGGGCGCATATTTGAGATGGTGTTTGGTGCAACTGACAACTTGGATATCATAAGCCGGACACAAAGTCAAGCCTGTTTTTCAAAATATTCTTTTGCTTCCCCCACCACATAAAGAGAGCCTGCAATACACAGGGCATCCTCAGACGACGCAGTTTCAATACCGTATTTTACGGCCTCTGCCACATCAGGGATAATTTTTATGTCCTGAATGATATCTTTTGCCACATCGTGAAGCGTTTCCGGTGGAAGGGAACGGTCTGTTCTGGGGCAGGTCAAAACAACTTTGCTGCAAGCCGGAAGAAGACAGCCAAGCATTTCAGCATAAGGCTTGTCATCCAGTATCCCCACAATAAGCGTTATTTTCCGGTCAGACAGATCACTTGACAAAAATTTTGCCAAATTCCGGGCCGCAACCAGATTATGTGCGCCGTCAAGGAGGATGAAAGGCGATTCCGACACGACTTCCAGCCTTCCGGGCCAGCAGTTCTGCTCAAGACCTTTTTTAATATGCTCCAAGGGAATATATGTCCCGTTTCTGCCCAGTATTTCACACACACCAAGGACAATGGCTGCGTTATCGACCTGATAGTTGCCGACCAGTCCGGTACGCATATCATGCCAGGTGTTATCAAGTCCGAAATAGGTGAATGTCCCGTTTTCATTCCTTTTTACCCGGAATTCATCCTCAAGCCGGTAAAACGGTGCTGATTTTCTGTCAGCAATATCTCTGAGTGCTGAAATCACACTTTCCTGATCCACGCCGGTCACGACAGGGACGTTATCCTTTATAATGCCCCCCTTTTCCCCCGCGATCCGGACAAGTGTATCACCCAAATATATCTGATGCTCAAGGGATATATTGGATATGACAGAAACCCCCGGACTGACGATATTGGTTGCATCCAGACGCCCTCCCATGCCTGTCTCGACAATGGCCCAATCGACATTGTGTTTGCCAAACGCATAAAATGCCATCGCAGTTGCAAACTCAAAAAAGGTCGGTTCACGGTCGCCATGACGGACCGCCCTCACAGCTTCGTAAGCCTCAACAACCTCTTCATCGGAAATGAGATCGTTGTTTATGCGTATCCTTTCGTTAAACCTTACCAAGTGCGGGGATGTGTAAAGCCCGACGCTGTATCCGGCTGAATGCAGCACCGAAGACAGGGCAGAGGCAATGGAACCTTTCCCGTTGGTTCCCGCAATATGAATGCTTTTAAAACGATTCTGGGGATTTCCCAGTCCCTCCATAATTTCCCGTATCGTTTCAAGGCCCAGTATGATCCCAAATCTTTTGAGGCCATACATGGTTTCAAGACATTCATTATAATATTTTTTTTTTGTCATATTTGCAACAAAGTCGAAATGAGTTGAAAGCAAAAGGTAATAAAGTGGAAAGTAATTAAAGTGGAAAGTAAAAAATCCTTCCAGCTTTTCACTTTCAATTTTTCAATTTTTCACTTTCAACTTTTCAACTTTTCACTTTCAACTTTTCACTTTCCTTACCTGTATCTGCTTCTTGCAGCAGCAATTCTTTGCCGTCTCAGCGCTTCACGCTGCTTACGGCGTCTGTATTCACTTGGTTTTTCGTAACTTTTTTTCAATTTCAACCGCTTAAAAAGACCGTCGTTCTGAATTTTCTTTTTCAAAATACGCATTGCCTTTTCAAGGTCATTATCAAAAACCTTAACTTGAATAGCCTTCACACTGTCTCGCCCCTTTCTTTCCATCCGGATAGTGTATTATCAATATTTATAGATGGTTATTTTATATATCGTAATGATGAACCGATATTTATATCTGAAAATAAGTTTGTTGGCAAGAAAAAAAAACTATGATCGGAAATTTGAAACGTAAACTTGAAAAATGAAAAATGAATTGTCTTGACACACAACCGTTTTCTGATTATTATATCAGGTTTAAGTCGGTGATCATTCAAATTGAATTGTTATAAAATGCGTACATTATTGAAATCAAAGACTCTGTTGTGAAATTTTGGAGCAAATGTTGAATCAGGTAAAGAAACCCGGCTTTTCCGGCAGGGGAAGTGCCTCATTCGGGGAAAAAAAAGCCGGGTTTCCCACACAGCATTTTGCCAGAAGAAATCTGAGAATGTCAGGAACATTGGAAATGTTCCTATTTTTTACCCGACAGCAAAAAGTTGAAAGTTAATCCGTAACCCGTTGAAATTACTGAGTGGCTGCTGTAAAAATATCAGTGTCAGCAATTTCAGCATGTTACGAGAACTTATGACTGTCGGGATTTTTATATAAATTATTTTATTTTCTGAATGAAAAGGAGGACGGCGTATGCGTCTGATTCTGTTGGGCGGCCCCGGAGCGGGCAAAGGGACTCAAGCAACTTACATCAAAGAAAAATACCAGATTCCGCAAATTTCCACAGGAGATATGCTCCGGGCTGCTGTCAAGGCCGGCACTGATCTGGGAAAGAAAGCCAAAGAAATTATGGATGCGGGCAAGCTCGTATCTGATGACATCATCATCGGTCTTGTCAAAGAGCGAATCAGGGAAGCCGATTGTGAAAAAGGGTTTTTGTTTGACGGCTTCCCAAGAACGATTCCCCAGGCAGATGCCATGAAGGACGCGGGCGTCTCTATTGATGCCGTGGTGGATATTAATGTGCCGGACGAAGAGATCATCAAGCGTATGGGCGGACGGCGCGCCCATCTGGCCAGCGGCCGGACATATCACATTGTCTTCAATCCCCCCAAAGTGGAAGGGAAGGACGATGTCACAGGAGAACCACTGGTCCAGCGTGATGATGACAAAGAGGAAACGGTTCGCAAGCGTCTGGATGTCTATCATTCACAGACCGAGCCTCTGATTGATTACTACAGAACGTGGGAAAAATCAGGTGAGGCGGCCCCCAAGTATATTCGGATCGAAGGGGTCGGCAAAGTGGATGAGATATGTGACCAAATCTTTTCAGCTTTGGACAACATGTAAACCATTTTGATGTTTGATGTTGGATGTT
>JAOZLU010001177.1 GCA_029934695.1 Desulfobacterales bacterium
TTTGAGGAACTTCTTGCCATATTTGAAAGGATATGGGATGAATGGGTGGCGGCAAATCAGATAGAAGGCAGAGACAGAGAACGTGGCTTCGGAGGAGGACGCAAACCGGTGCTGGGAAAGGATGAGGACAAGCTGCTGTTCATCCTGTGCTACTTTAAAATCTATCCGCTTCAGATTGTCCTCGGCCACATGTTCGGAATGAGTCAGAGTCAGGCAAATGAGTGGATTCACAGGCTTGACGGAATTCTGAAAACGGCACTGAGAGAAATGGGCCATCTGCCGGAAAGAGACCCGGAGAAACTGACGGAAATCCTGGCCGAAGACGGAGAAAAAGACGTCATCATTGACGGAGCGGATCGGAAAATACAGCGGCCGAAAGACAATGAGAAACAGAAGGAATACTACAGCGGCAAGAAGAAGACACATACGGTGAAAAACAATGTGGTTGTGGGTGCGGAGGATCGGAAGGTGAAATATCTGAGCGGAACATGCGAAGGGAAAAAGAGTGACAAAAAGCTCTGTGATGAGGAAAATCTCACCTTCCCGGCGGAAGTCACACTTTACAAAGACAAGGGATTTCAGGGATACGAGCCGGAAGGAACGGAGACGAGGCAGCCGAAGAAAAAGCCGAAGGGAGGAGAACTTTCCATAGATGAGGAGGTTGAGAACGCAGTAATATCGGGAGTCAGAATTGTCGTGGAACACGTCATTTCGGGGGTAAAAAGATGCCGCATAGTCAAAGATGTGTTCCGCAACACGAAGAAGGATTTCAACGATCTGGTGATGGAGATCGCCTGCGGGCTGCACAATCTCAGAACCAGCTACCGCTGAACCCTTAATTGGAAAGGTTTTCCTCATTTCTGACAACGTATGGTGAGGAACAGCGTGGTTGTCGGAACCGTGGATCGGAAGGTGAAATATCCGAGCGGAACATGTGAGGGGAAAAAGAATAACAAAAAGCTCTGCGATGCCTGATTCCCAGCCCGTCTTTCAGCCGGATTCCGGCCCGTTTTTCAGCCTGATTTACGGCCCGTTTTACGGCC
>JAOZLU010000696.1 GCA_029934695.1 Desulfobacterales bacterium
CTTAAAACTTAAAACTTAAAACTTAAAACTTAAAACTTTTACTGCCCCTTATACACCGGCTTCCGCTTCTCACGAAACGCTGCAAGCCCTTCCAGGCGGTCTTCAGTTGGGATCGTAACCCAGTACGCATTGGATTCAATTGCAAGACCGGTATTAATATCTGTTTCAATGCCGTAATTGATAGCGTACTTGACCTGTTCGATGGCGACCGGTCCGGTTTCACAGATCATAGCTGCCATTTTCATGCATTCGTCAATCAGGTCTTTCTGCTCGCATATCTGGTTGACAAGACTGATCTGCAACGCTTCCTCCGCTCCCACACGGCGGCCCGTGAACATCAGTTCTTTTGCCTTTCCCCGTCCCACCAGTCTTGGCAGTCTCTGGGTTCCTCCTGCCCCGGGAATAATTGCGAGGCGGGTTTCGGTAAGCCCCATGGATGCATTCATGGAAGCAATGCGAATATCACTGGCAAGGGCGAGTTCTGTACCTCCGCCCAGAGCGATGCCGTTTACCGCTGCAATCACGGGCTTGTTCAGTTGCTCAATGGAAGAGAACAGGTTTCGTATCGTAAAAATATACTCTTTGACCTGAATCGGGGTCAGCGTTGCCCGCTCTTTGAGATCCGCACCCGCACAAAACGCCTTTTCACCCGCACTTGTAATAATGACTACCCGGACATCCGTTCTGAAGCGAAGCGATTCCACCTGTGCCTTTAACGCATGAAGCAGCTCAACACTCAGGCAGTTCATCACTTGAGGGCGGTTCAGTGTGAGGGTTACGACATTATCCTGCTCTTCGACCAGGAGAACATTGTCACTCATTTATATTATACCTCCTTAATTGATTGAGACATGAGAAGTGAGAAGCCATATCTCATTTCAAACTTCTCACTTCAAACTTCTCACTTTTTAGGCTGTTTTGATCTTCGCATCTTCATCTCTGCCCAGTTTCTTTGTCGCATCTTCCCTAAGCTTGTATTTCTGAATCTTCCCGCTTGCTGTGGTGGGATATTCATCAACAAACATGAAAAAGGCCGGGACCTTATGGAATGCAATCTTATCCTTGCAGAACTCCCTCATTTCTTCATCTGTGGATGCCTCGCCGGGCTTCATCTGGATATACGCTGCCACTTCTTCGCCATATTTCTTGCTGGGAACCCCCACGACCTGAACATCCATGATCTTGGGATGCGTATATAAGAATTCCTCAATCTCTCTGGGATAAATATTTTCGCCGCCCCGGATGATCATATCCTTGATTCTTCCGGTAATCTTGCAATACCCGTTCTCATCCATGATAGCGAGATCGCCGGTATGCAGCCATTTGTCTTTGTCAATGGCTTTTTCCGTGGCTTCGGGCATCTTATAATACCCTTTCATAATATGGTAGCCTCGGGAGCAGAGTTCGCCCTGCACATTCCGGGGAACTTCTTCCTCAGTCAGCGGGTCAACGACTTTAACCTCCACATTCGGCAGAGCGCGTCCGACCGTGCTGACTCGCAGTTCCAGAGAATCTTCACGACGGGTCTGGGTGATTCCCGGGGAAGCCTCAGTCTGTCCATATACAATCGTCATCTCACTTGCGCCCATGTCGCTGACCACCTGCTTCATAATCTCAATGGGGCAGGGTGATCCGGCCATGATACCCGTCCGCAATGTGGAGGTGTTGTATGATTTCTTTTTCATTTCATCCAGTTCAGCGATGAACATGGTGGGGACACCGTGCAGGGCGGTACATTCGGACTTTTCAACTGTTTCAAGCACTGCGTCCGGTTTAAAGGCAACCACCGGTGCCATGGCAGATGCAGAAACCAAACAGGTCAGTGTTCCCAGCACACAGCCAAAACAATGGAAGAAAGGCACAGGGATACACATGGTGTCTTCTGCAGAAAGGTTCATACATTCGCCCAGGCTTTTTGCGTTACCAATCAGGTTCGTGTGGGTCAGCATAACGCCTTTGGGAAATCCGGTGGTTCCCGAAGTATATTGCATGTTGATGACATCATCAGGGGCCAGAGAATCCTGTCGGGCCTTCAGGTCTTCGTCCGTAACCTTTTTCCCCATTTCCAGGAGATCATCCCAGTTGAACATGCCGGGATGCTTTTCTTTTCCGAGAAAGACAACATTTTTCAGCATGGGCAGTTTGGCACTTTTCAGCTTGCCAGGTTCGCTGTCTTTCAGTTCCGGGCATACATCATAGATCACCTTGAGATATTCGTCCGCTTCCCGAACCCCGCCGATCAGCAGCAGTGTGGTGGAATCGGACTGTTTCATCAGATATTCCAGCTCAAAACTGCGATAGCTGGTATTCACCGTGACCATCACAGCCCCCATTTTTCCTGTGCTGAACTGTGTATATAGCCATTCCGGAACATTGTTGGCCCATATAGCGAGATTTTCGCCTTTTTCAACACCGAGGGCCATAAACCCTTTGGCGACATCATTGCATAAATCTCTGAACTCTCTGTAATTAAGATCAATTCCCAATTCATGATAGCGTACCGCCGCACTGTCCCCGAACTGTTCCGCCACCAAGTCAACAAGCTGACCCATCGTTACTTTGCCTACCTCAAACTGCGGTATTCCTTTCATACTCTCCTCCTTAAATATTTAAGACTTGAAACTTCGCATCCAGTTTCCAGCATCCAACATCAAACATCAAACATCCAGCATCAAACATCAAACATCCAGCATCCAACATCAAGCATCCAACGCTTAAAATCAGGGTGCGGCTTTTTGCGTCCCTGCATTTTTTTGTTGGGCGATATTTATCTATACCTACATTTTTTTTATTTTATAGTGACCCATTTTTTATTTTATAGAGACCCAATTTTCATTGAAGCCAATTTGTTTTATTGTCTGCTCAAAATTTAAAACTGAAGGACGTTTTAGTTGAAATTTTATTGCAGAGCCAGGAACAGAATATTTTATGGTAAATTGTGAACCATGTGGTTGCCATGTAAAATTGTGTTGTTTAGATGAGATATTATGACCTTCAAAATTATTACGCTTATTCTCACTCCAAATATAATCACCTGCAATAAACTTATGTGTTTCTGTTTCAAATAAAGTAAATTCAAGAGTGTTGATATTTCTAATCAGAATTACTGTTCTGAGATAATCGAATTTGTCTAATGCAATATTTACTCTTTCATTCCATATTCCAAGAACAGCTTTACCTGTTTTCTGAATATCTTCCCTTGGATCTGTTATACCATAAGAATAATCAGGAGAATTTCTACCAGAAATAACCCTGACTTGTTTACAATTATGAGGATTAGCACTTTGAACGCTTTTTACAGACCATGCCTGACCTTCAAGAACAACATCCGCCAAACCAACCGGGCTTGACAAATGAACTCCATCAATTGCTTTTGCAAATATATCGCCCCAATCCTCACCACTAATATTTGATTTACCAACAGCAAAATTATAGAGCATACGCATAAACTTTAATTTTATATCTAATTCAGGATGATACAAT
>JAOZLU010000129.1 GCA_029934695.1 Desulfobacterales bacterium
GATCAGCGGCGCGCGGATTCCCCGTGTTTTTGCTTCGCGAAGAACCGCTTTTGCAATGGGATGGGTCTGTTTGTACTCGGCTGCAGCAGCGTACATCAGAATATCATTCTCTTTGTACCCTTCAAGAGCGTATATCAGACCGATATGCGGTGTCTCCTCCGTAAGTGTGCCGGTCTTATCAAATATAACAGTATCCACTTTGTTTAACAGATCAAGTGCCCGGCCGTCTTTGATGAGAATGCCATGTCGGGAGGCAATGTTAAGAAAGTTCAGCATTCCCATCGGGGCCAGCAGCCTCATGTAAAGGGCAAAACAGGCGCACAAAACCACTGCGGCAGACAAAGGGCCGTTTAGCAGCAGAGCAGTGCCTGCCACCAGCAGCGTTGGCAACGCGAACTTGTCCGCGATGACAATGCCCGGCGTACAATAGCCGCACTGCACAGCCCCCTGTTCAGCCATTGCCTGCTGAATCGGATTCAACTGCTGACTGTTCAGCCCTTCGAGAGTGACGAGGTGTTTGCCATTCACCTCTCCCAATGGCAATATACATGAATTCACAGGACGGTAAGCCACCGCGCCGGCATCTGGCTCCCCTGCCAAGATCAGGCAGGTTCCGCAACTGCCTGTGCGGCACCCTGCTTTTACGCTTGTGATGCGCTCCCGGGATCGCAGAAAATCCAGTATCGTCATATTATAAGGCTTATCCGTGCTGATATCCCGGTTATTCAGAATAAAATGTATCATTATTTTTTACGCTCCTGCAAATGATATAGGCTTCGGATTTGGACATATTTTTTCATAGAACATTCCCTATCCTTTTCCTCTCCCTGTGTCAAGCATCAAATAAAATTTTGCACCTGAATCATGAACTGTCAATATTACCCCGCAATTTCCGCCACCAGCACTCCGCCTTCCTCCTCGCCATTTCGGAAAAAAACCACAGAACAAGCAGCAAAAAAATGACAACCAGCGCACACAAGACTGCCGGGCTACTCAGCAGCATGATGAAATCCGAGATCAAGGGCTGTTCCTGCAACGCTCTGAAAAAACGTACCAGGGGACTGAGCAGAGACCCTTTGCCATTCTGCGGTGCGTCCAGCCCTGAAGAGATAATACCGGCGACTCCGACAGCAATGATAACCCCCATAATTATATGAAGATTGCCCAGAAATGCACTTAATGCCAATTGCCGAGTTTCAAAATGCATACGCCACTGTCTGAAAATGCCGTCCAGACTTATGAGGTCTCCCCGGGTGCAGGCAGCGTGATGCTTTAAATCACGCACATCTGTATCGAATCCGTCCTGGAGAGGCGATTCGTCTTCATAACGCCAGACCGGATCAAACTGCTGGCGATGCTTACGCGCCTGTTTCAGCTTTTTCCCGATATCGTCGCGATGGATTTCCAGCATTCTGAAGACTTTTTCCAAATTGCCCAGAACCGCTTTCGCATTGGCCTGTAACGCTGCCATATCCTGCAAGCCTCTTGACAATTTATTACTCGACAGACATCTTAATTCGAGGTCTGTTTTATTGAAAGTCGCTGTATGAAAAGACAGACGCTGACGAACATGATCCGCGGCTGAATCTGTGCGGGCAAATTGCCATTCGCGTATCATCAGACGCGGCAGGATATGTGTCAATACAGCATCATCCTCACCCCTCAGAAAATCCTCCAACTCATCAGGCCAGCCTGCTTTTCTTTCCTCCGCTTCGATCAAATTTCCACAAGTCAGACCATAAACCGCAAAGATCGGATTCGGGGCATCTTCAGAGGCTTTCATCAGGGCCAGTCTGGGAGCGGAGGAATCCAGCCGTAATTGCCAATGTCGAGTTGAGAATTGAGGATGAAAAGCAGTCAGACAGGCAGGTTCGGGCATTCGGTCCGCGGTATCGGCCCCGGGCGGGGCATGGAAGATTTTGAGCAGATATCGTTCGGAAGCTTTTTCGGAAACAAGACTGAAAACAGCTTCGTCCGGTGCTGTGTCCTCTTTTTTCTGCAACGGGACCCTGATTTTGTGTTTTTCCAGTGCTGAAAAATCCGCATCGCTGATGAGCAATGCCACCCCTATTAACGCACGGTTGCAGAAAAATTCGGAATGTGTTCTGTCCAAATCCTGATCAAGAAAATATTCAGTGTAACAAAGCTGAATATTCTTCCAGCCCCGCTTGAGGACTTTGGCCCAGTCCTCAACTGATGCGGAATGAGGAGGACGGTTGGTGCAGGCATCCCAGCGAAACAGCCGTTTGTCTTTGTCAACGGTCATCCCTCTTTTTGTGATGCAGGACTCCTGATACGCGGAGAGATGGCAAGGCTCCTGCCAGAGCATGTCGTAATGTTCAAATCTCGTGCGCAGGAGATAATAAAATTCGTAGCTCAGGTTGGGGTGTGCTGTGTTCATGGCTGGTTCCCGATTCCGTCTTTTACAAAAGGCTCATTTGTTGTTCTTCTCGCTGATTTATCACTTCCACTCGATCCACATTTTGGAATCCCCTCGGCAGCTTGTTGCCGCGGCGGCCGCGTTCCCCCATATATTGTTCCATATCTTCAGATTTCAGCGTCATACGACGTTTGCCGGCATAAATGACCAACTGGGAATCCGTTGGCAGCACAGCGAGCGTTGACAGAAGCTCCTGTCTTGATTTTGCCCGCGCCGCGGGGATGCTGATGATCTTGTTTCCTTTTCCGCGGGCCAGGGTCGGCAGATTGTTTACCGGAAATATGAGCATTCGTCCCTCATTGGTAATCGCAGCAAGCATATCTGTATCGAATTCGGAAACAGTTAGTGGGAGCATGGGCTGTGAACCCGCAGGCAAACTCAGCAGGGCTTTCCCTTTGCTGTTTTTGGTGAACAGATCAGACAATTTGGCGACAAATCCGTAGCCTGCATCGCTCGCCAGCAGCAGCAGGAGATCAGGTTCCCCCATGAGAAGTGTGTCAACCCGGGCATCTGTTGGCAGGCTCAGTCGCCCGCTCAACGGTTCGCCCTGGCTTCTGGCCGACGGAAGGGTATGGGCCGGCAACGAATAACTGCGGCCTGTGGAATCAAGAAATACTGCAAGCTGATTACTCCGCCCGCGGGCCGCGGCTTTGAATCTGTCTCCGGATTTATAGTTCAGGTTGACCGGATCTATTTCATGTCCCTTGGCAGAACGGACCCAGCCCTTGTTCGACAGTACCACAGTGACAGACTCGGCCGGGGCAATATCCGCCTGGGTCAGGGCCTGGGCCTCTCCTCGTTCAACAATGGGAGATCGCCGTTCATCCCCGTATTTTTTCGCGTCAGCCGTGAGTTCCTTGCGAATCAGGGTTTTGAGACGGGTTTCAGAGCCTAAGATTTTTTCCAGCATGTCGCGCTCTTTGGAGAGCGTATTCTGCTCCCCTCTGATTTTTTTCTCCTCCAGTTTAGCGAGATGACGCAGCTTCATCTCAAGAATCGCCTCGGCCTGCTGGTCGCTGAGTTCAAAATGGTTCATCAGGACAGGTTTGGGCCGTTCTTCTTCGCGTATAATTTCAATAACCTCGTCAATATTGATAAAGGCAATGCGGAACCCTTCGAGAAGGTGCAGGCGGGCGGCCACTTTGTCCAGACGATACTGCAATCGCCTGCGTACTGTGTCCTTCCGATACGTCAGCCACTCCTGGAGCAATTCGAGCAGTCCCCTCACCCCGGGCCGGCCGTTTAATCCGATGACATTCATGTTCACGCGATAAGTCCGCTCAAGATCAGTGGTGGCAAACAGATGGGCCATGAGTATCTCTTTGTCCACACGGGCAGAACGCGGCACAATCACCAGACGGGTGGGATCGTCCTGATCGGATTCGTCTCGCAGGTCTGCGACCATGGGCAGCTTTTTGGCCTGCATCTGCCCTGCGATCTGTTCCATTATCTTGGCGCCGGATACCTGATGCGGCAGTGCGGTAACGACAATATCCCCATTCTCATGGCTAAAAACCGCCCGCATCCGCAGACTGCCATGACCTGTCTCATAGATTTTGAAGATATCGTTTCGCGGGGTGATGATCTCCGCATTGGTGGGGAAATCCGGACCTTGGATGAACTCACACAGGTCTTCGAGACTGGCATCGGGTTTGTTCAGCAGATGAATGCATGCCTTGGCAATTTCACGCAGATTATGGGGCGGAATATCTGTCGCCATTCCCACGGCAATGCCGGTTGAGCCGTTCAGCAGAACATTGGGCAGACGGGCAGGCAGGGTTGAGGGTTCATCCAGAGTGCCGTCAAAATTCGGTACCCAGTCCACCGTTCCCTGGCCTGTCTCACCCAGCAAAACCTCGGCATAAGGTGTGAGACGGGATTCTGTATAACGCATGGCCGCGAAGGATTTGGGATCATCCGGCGATCCCCAGTTGCCCTGTCCGTCAACAAGCGGGTACCGATAAGAAAAAGGCTGGGCCATCAGGACCATTGCCTCATAACATGCGGAATCGCCGTGAGGATGGAATTTGCCGAGAACATCCCCGATGGTCCGAGCCGATTTTTTGTATTTGGCTCCGGCTTTCAGCCCCAGCTCTGACATTGCGTAAACAATGCGCCGCTGCACGGGTTTCAGGCCGTCGCCAATATGGGGCAGGGCGCGGTCCAGAATCACGTACATGGAGTATTCCAGATAGGCTTTTTCTGTGAAAACCTCCAGAGGGAGGCGTTCCGTGTCGTCTATATTTAATGGTGTTGTTTCGTTCATAATTGTATTCCAAAATTAACGCCACTGAAGCATCTTTAATTTTTACTGATTATAACGGATGTGGGAGTCCGATGAATGTGCTTTTTAATAATCACAGAACCACAGAGTTTTCACGGTTCTCTGTGGTTTCTCCGCGATCTTCTGTGATTTTCAAGGGAATGTTTTCTGATTCAGGGCTTCCCCGAAATCCATTAAACCTTCAAGAGTTAATAAAGAGTCACGCCACTCTTTTGGAAATCGCAACTTTTATGGAACCCCGCATGAAAATTAAACGGTTCCTTTAATTTCTATGGAATCAACTAAATCAAAGGCCGGATTGGATACATATTGCTTCCATATCAGTTCATGTATCTTCCGTTCCAATAAAGTCACAGTATCACTTCCTTTTCCCTGATCAAGCCCGACAAGGAACATTACACTGCCAATGTTCGTCAGGATATAACGATTATGAAGCTTTTCATGCCTATCTCCCTGTTTCTCTTTCCATTGCTTGAAACAAACCGTCATCCCCCGGGGAATGAGAGGTTCCATTTGATTTCTGCATTCTCTCCTGAAATGATCGGGAGTGGCTTTATCAGAAGTATGAACTTCGATCTTTATAGGCGAAGGGCCGCAGCGGTGATTAACAAGTTCGCGTAAAAACGCCTTAATGGGAAGGCGATGGCGTCTGTTTTTCGGACCGAAATGAGGATCAATGAAAATCGCCTCTGAGCAGTTGGAGAGCATCGGAGAAACGGCTTCTGCCATAATTTCTGCCTTTCGTTCCACAGTTACCATCTTTTCAGGATTCCATTCTGGGAGATCAGGTGTGAGCTCGGAAGATTTGAAGACACCCACCCGCTTACGAGGGTTATCTTCTGCAAGAATCGCATGAAACGGACATCGGATTGTATGCTCCCGCTCTGCATTTTGCAACCACGAAAGTTTCCCATCGTATTTAAAATATCTTTTAATCTTTATCTCTTCTAATCTGCGGAAAAGTTCCTCAATCCGTTTTCGTTCACTATCATCGTCTATAAGACTCAGTGCCTCCTTGAATTTCTTTCTCCATCTGCTATGTCCCGGGTATTCAGACATCATTCTCGGGTGTCCCAAACCGAATTTATCTATAAAATATCTGAAGTTATCCCGAGTTTTTCCCCAAGCTGCAACAACTTCAGGCTCAACCGCATATTCATAAACCATAACTAAAGCTCCTCTGCTCTTTCATGGAAAAAGCCTCTTGGCCAGGGTCTTTCAAACTCTCCATCCTCTGTGACAGGGATATGAATCACCTCGGACGATCCTCCATGTTCATCCGGTTCCACATACAGCACCGACAGATCCCCCGGCTTTATCGGAGGAATGCCTTCAGGAAGCTCTCGGTCCGTAGTCTCCCGGACTCGCCTGAGCAGGCGCAGAATCAGATGCTCACTGTGTGTCTCAATGATGAATGTGTTCTGATTCTCCCCCAGAGCGGATCTGATAAACAGATCGCCCATCTCCTTCTGAAGGGCCGGATGCAGATGGAGTTCGGGCTGTTCTATAAGAAGTGTCTGTTTTTCAGACACCATGCTCTGAACAACGATAGGAAGCAGCTGGCTGATACCAAACCCCACATCTGTAAACCCCATAGATGTTCCGCTCGACCTCTCTTTTAATCTGAGCGTCAGAAGATTGTGAATCTCCGAGGTCTGGTCCGTAAGATTCAGCACCCTGAGTTCATAGCCCAGGCAGAGATGTTCAAACTGCTCATTGATTCTGTCCAGGATTTCCGGATCAGAAAGGAGAATATCCGCGACAAACTCCCCTGATTTCCCCACATACCGCGTTCTGTTTCCGGTGAAAGTGTAATATCTTTCCGGAAAACCGCGCAATGGCCCCACATAAACAAGATTACTCAGCAACTCTTTAAACATAAGGGAAGCATAGAACAGGAACTGGTGGAATATGCTTCTGCTCTCCCTAAGAGAGATGAATTCTTCTTTTAAAGTGTCATACACATATTCTGTCAGATAATTGTTTAATCTGAAATGATCCTCAGAAGCTGGCGCGTCAAAAAGATTATGGTGTTTTTGCCAATATTCATGTCTGTCATCAAAATTTTTAAGTTTGGCGACATGATGATATTTTCTGAGAAAACGAAAAGCTCCTCCCTTGTCAGCCTCCCTGTCCGGTTGTCCGAGTTCATAAATGAAAATCGGATCAGGATTGTCACCGATAAACAGTCCGATTTCTGTGACTGCCAAGTTGTCGGGCTGTTGGGAAAAAGTTATACCCAGTCCTATCGTCTTAAAGCTGGTGAGGCTGTTCAGAATCTCATCTTTCTCAAAACTGTCTCTGAGCGGCATTGTCGCCTTGAAAGAGAAGTTTTTTGCAACATCATGACGATGGACAAATTCTCTGAAATTTCCAAGGTCAACAAGGTTCCCTTTGGGCAACAGCGGTGTTTCCTCTCCTGCCTCGTCCAAGGTCTGTGTGAGCATCAGCACAGATTGCAGAAGCGAACTCTTACCCGATGAATTCGGGCCGAATATTAACGTGACCGGCTTCACCGGAACACTCGCAGGACCGGCAAATGATTTGAAATTGGTTATCTGATATTCACTTATCATAACGCTCCTCTGTTATTGAACATATTGCGATTCACCTATATCTTTGCCAAGTTCCCTTTGTTCTCCAGCCACGCGCGCCGGTCCGCGGCCCGTTTTTTGGCCAGCAGCATATCCATCATGGAAAACGCATCCTCATCCGATTCAATGGTCAGTTGCACCAGGCGGCGGGTATCAGGGGCCATGGTGGTCTCCCGCAACTGTGAGGGATTCATCTCTCCCAGCCCTTTGAACCGCTGAACATTGACTTTACCCTTCTTCTTTTTTCTCTCAATACGCTTGAGAATCCCCTGCTTTTCCGGTTCATCCAACGCATAATACACTTCTTTCCCGACATCAATCCGATACAGCGGCGGCATTGCCACATATATATGCCCTGCTTTCACCAATGCAGGAAAATGGCGGAGAAATAACGCGCAGATCAGTGTTGCAATATGCAGACCGTCGGAGTCCGCGTCCGCAAGGATGCAAATTTTCCCATAACGCAACCCTTTCAAGTTTTCAGAAGCAGGATCCGCACCAATGGCCACAGAAATATCATGAATCTCCTTGGAACCCAGGATCATAGCTGAGTCAACTTCCCATGTGTTCAGTATTTTGCCTCTGAGGGGCATGATGGCCTGAAACTGGCGATCCCGGGCCTGCTTGGCGGATCCGCCGGCTGAATCCCCTTCCACAAGAAACAACTCGCTGCGCAAGGAATCCTGCCCTACGCAGTCAGCCAGTTTTCCCGGCAATGCAGGGCCGCTGGTGATTTTTTTCCGGGCCACCTTTTTTCCCGAGCGCAAACGGCGCTGGGCATTGCTGATGACCATTTCCGCGAGTTTTTCTCCTGCGTCGGTATGCTGATTCAGCCACAGACTGAACGCGTCCTTCACCACCCCGGACACAAAGGCCGAACATTGGCGGGAGGAAAGGCGTTCCTTGGTCTGACCGGAGAACTGGGGATCCTGCATTTTCACTGACAGCACATAACTGCATCTGTCCCATATATCCTCCGGTGTAAGCTTGACACCTCTTGGCACTAATTTACGAAATTCGCAGAACTCGCGAACAGATGCCAGCAGACCGGCCCGGAAACCGTTGACGTGCGTTCCCCCCTGTGTTGTGGGAATGAGATTGACATAACTCTCGGTGATGCCTTCTCCGCCTTCAGGCAGCCACACCACCGCCCAGCTGACAACCTCATCATTTCCCTCATACTCTCCCATGAACGGCGATTCAGGCAGCAGTTCATACATCTCCAAACTCTCTTCAAGGTAATCTTTCAGGCCGTCCTCAAAATACCATTTCTCTGACTCGCCCGTGTTGGCGTCACGAAATCGCACCTTCAGCTTGGGACAGAGTACGGCTTTGGCGCGCAGGTTATGTTTCAGGCGAGGAACGGAAAATTTGGGAGAATCAAAATATCCAGGATCAGGCCAAAAGTGTATGGTGGTCCCTGTGTTCCGTTTCCCGACACTGCCGATTTGCTCCAATTCCTGGCATTTATCTCCATGGGCAAAACATATCTGATATTTTTTTGCGTCCCGCCTTATCTCAACATCCAGCCGGGTGGACAGCGCGTTGACCACGGATACGCCGACGCCGTGCAGGCCGCCGGAAAACCGGTAATTTTTGTTGGAGAATTTTGCTCCGGCATGAAGTCGGGTCATGATCACTTCAACGCCTGACACTCCTTCCTCCGGATGAATGTCAACCGGCATGCCCCGGCCATTGTCGCTGACTTCGAGCGAGGCGTCAGTGTGCAGCGTCACGTCAATCCGGTTCGCATAGCCGCCAATAGCCTCATCCACACTGTTGTCAATCACCTCCTGCCCCATATGATTGGGCCGTGTTGTGTCCGTGTACATGCCGGGCCTGCGTCTGACAGGGTCCAGACCACTCAGCACTTCAATTGATTCCGCAGTATAACTGTTCGTTGTCATTGTCAGTTCATATCCTCTTTTTTTCCTTTTGCTCCGTCCCATACCATCATCATAACGCTCATAAGGATCAGGAAACTGCCTGCATATCCAAGAATATTAAAATATTCATTCCACCAGAAATAGGCAATAATCGCCGCAACAACAGGTTCAATTGTCGCTGTGATGGCAGCCTGTGTGGGTTCCAGATATTTCAGCCCCTCGTAGTAGAGGCGATAAGCAATATAGGTGGATAAGAACGCAAGCACCGTGAGAGCTGCCCAGGCTGTAAATGTCTTATGGGTGAAAGGGACCCACGGCACCAGGCCAAGTGCGCCAATCGGCAGAATATAAATAAAAAGATTGGGAGAACTGTATCGCCCGGAAAAATGTTTGCCGAAAATATAATACAGGGCGTAACAGAAACCGGCTGCAAGGCCGAAAAACAGCCCGGAAGCACTCAGATGGATTCCCGCCGAAGCATTCAGGTCGCCTGCGCCGAGAGAAACCCCTGCCACACCGATAATCGTCAGTAAAAGTGCAATGAGTTTCACAGGTGTCATGGATTCTTTGAAGAAAATCCGGGACATGATCGCCACCCATGCAGGTGCGGTATAAAGCAGCACCGCAGCCAACGCAGCCCCTCCTTTGTTTACTGCAAGCTGATAAGATCCGTAGAAGAGGGTGACACCTGCAATGCCGAAGACCAGTATCCCGGGGAAATCCTGTTTTTGTATCCGCACTTCATTTTTTATGATAGCATGTGTCCCGAAAAAGCCCCACGCGAGGATTGCCCGCCAAAAAGCCACTTCCAGAGGCGCAATGCCCTCCTGAAAGGCAAGCTTGGAAAAAGGGCCGATGAATCCCCACAGGGTTGCTGCGATGATGATATAAAAATATCCTTTGATTTTCATTGGAAAAAGTTGAAAGTTCAAAGTAAAAAGTTGAAAGTTGAAAGTATTTTCGCAAACCGCTCAGACCATTGAATGTCAGATACCGTGTCGGGAAATATCTGTACCAGGAACCTTATGATTAAGTACCTGGCCATATGTTTTCAGGTATCTGCATATTGTGAACCGCAGATAAACGCAGATGAACGCAGACGGCGGACTCATCCGCGGTCTGTGAAAGCTGTTTTCTCAGGGAAAAAGCCCGGAAAACTTTTGCCCGGGTACTTATGGTTATCCCTTTAACTGGCCGAGTTTCCTTTCAGATATGTACGCCTGAATCTGAGATAAAAGCATTCCCGTGAGCATGAGCATGCAACCTGCAATTCCCCTTCCCGAAAGAGTCTCATCCAGAATGATCCATCCGCCGATAGCGGCAAACACGGCTTCCATGCTCAGTATGATGGCGGCATGAGACGGCGGCGCATCTTTCTGTGCCACGACCTGAAGGGTGTAAGCCACCCCTACGGAACCCAGCCCCCCGTATAAAATCGGCATGGCTCCCTGGTAAAGCCCGTCAAGCGTGACCGTTTCCACAAAAGCCGCTGTGACAAGGCTTAAAACCGAACATATTGCAAACTGGAACGAGGCAAGTTTGACAGCGTCTGTCTTTGGGGAAAGCCATCCGAGAATGAGGACATGGCCGGCCCAGAAAAACGCGCCGATAAGTACCAGCAGGTCGCCGAAAGCAATTGTGAATTCTTCTGACACACTTAAAAAATAAAGCCCCACTGCCGCAAGAGCAGCCCCGATCCAGGTTCCGGAACTTGGGCGCAGCCTCCAGAAAAGGCCCATTAACGGGACAATCACCACATACAGCCCTGTGATGAAGCCCGCCTTTCCTGCGGTGGTGTAAACCAGCCCGGCCTGTTGCAGGGACGCACCCAGAAAAATGGTCAATCCGGCAAAACTGCCTCCGATCAGGAACAGTTTAATGTCTGCACGGCGGGTGCTTTCGGGAACAGCCTCCTGTTTTCGTCTGTTCATGAAATAAATCAGGGGGAGCAGTGACAGGCTGCCCAAAGCAAACCGTACCCCGTTAAAGGTGAAAGGCCCCACAAATTCCATGCCCATCCGCTGGGCAACAAAAGCGAATCCCCATATTGTTGCAGTGATAAGGAGCAACACATCAGATTTTAATGTTTGTGCCTTCATCAGCATCCTTATTATATTTGTACTTGACAGTAAAAAGTTCAAGGGTTCAGTATAAATTCAGAGCGCAAGGCTCTGCCTTGACACCCGGATTTGATCCTGACAGTCAGAAGTTTGGATATCGACAGTTGTAAGTTGTCATAACATACTGAAATTATCGAAACTGTCATTTCCCGGTCAGCAGTTCCCTTTAAATAATGTCGCAGGTTACTTTGAACTTTTCACTGTCAAGTTTGGATAACCCGCTATTTTCTGACAAAAAAGGGCAATATATATGCTCAGACCTTCCAAGTCAAGTATTGAGAATATGAAATAGACAGATGCCTGTCCTTGTCAGAGGATGGTTTGAATGCATTCAAAATTCGGCATATTATTTTAAATATTGGAATTTAAATAACTTACAGATAAATCTGCAAATGGGTAAACATGCTTGGGATTCCCTCTGAGGGACCTTCCTTTATTTTTTCGGATATTGCTCTGAGCATCCAAAATTCAGCAGTACAGTCCAATATTTTTCGGCATATTTTTTGCATACAACAAAAAACTTGGAATTATTATAATAAAGAACTGTACACAGAATAAAGAATTACATCAGACAGGTTTAGCTTCTCAGGTAAGTAGCTGGCCATATGTTTTCAGGTATTTGCATATTGTGAACCGCAGATAAACGCAGACGGCGGAGTCATCCGCGTTCATCCGTGTTCATCCGCGGTTTGTGAAAGCTGTTTTCCCGGAAAAAAATCCCGGAAAACTTTTGGCCGGGTACTTAGGGACCCGGAAAAAACGCATTACCCCATGAAAGTTCGCAAGGAGTGCAAAAATTAAGCGAAGCGGTTTTTTGCATCCCGCACAGGCGGGATAATGCGTTTTTTCCGAGTTCCTTATTTGCATATGAGGAACCGCAGATGAACGCAGACAGACGCAGATGCCTGTCTGCCGCGCTTCCATGTAAAAGGTGGAATATCAGTCAGACAGTTCATGTTCACGGGCATATTCACGGGCCTCCAGCAGACATTCCGGACGGGGTGGTAAAATCATTGTCACTTCTCCAAAAACTGGATTCGGCAATGCTGTCATGCCAGTAGATCGGAGCAGAAGCTATTGCAGTACCGGCAGATGCTGCAAGCAGCAGCAATTCAATATCAAAAGAGAATGTCCTTATTCTGGTTTTCAACAGTATCTGTCTTAAAAGTTTTGCATTAAAAGCTTTCAGGCCGCATTGGGTATCTGTGATTTTCCCTATCTGCGGAAACAGTTGTGAAAACACAAGTCCCCGCAAGCCGACCATCCGACGATCAAACTCAGTCAGTCCCCGAACTTTCCCGTTCTTCCCCCACGGGCCGCGACAGACACTCCCCGCATCATAGCGTGACCCAACAGTAACCATTGTCTTATCATCCTGTTTTTCCAATAACAGTCCGATCTCATTGACAGGTGCTGCCATATCAGCGTCTGTGAAGACAACTGTATGCGGCCTGTCATCTTCGGGATGATCTTCCAATGCCTGCCATAAGCCATATTGAACAGATCCTCCTTTCCGGCTGTCATCTGTGGATTTCAATCCTCTGGTAACCGCTGACTGTCTTCTGATACCATCGTCAAGATAAAGCACCTTTGCATTTTTGTACCCTTCTGTCTCAATAATTTCCTGTGCTTTTTTCCCACTCTGTTTCGGACAGCCGTCATCAACGAGAATCATGTCAAAACTGAGAGGGGAATCATTCAGCAGCCATTCCATCTGTCTCATCTTGCGTCGGACAAAATCCTCACCATTGGGGTTGTCACCGCTTTTGGGGCGAATCCGGTTGTGTTCGTTATACATGGCGAATATCAGTGAGACATGGAGAGGATGATCTGTCTGTCTCACATACATTTTGGAAAGTGCCAGCTTTGAAACCAGAAGCATTGCATTTTTGCATTTCTCAGGACGGGAAGTCAGCCATCTGTCAAGATTCCTGAGAGCAGAAGTCTTCGGGTATTTGTTCAATAAATCAGTGGCTGCTTTTAAAATCAGATCATCCTGACTGCTGACAGTAAGGTCTGTTTCGTCCGGGAGGCTTCTGGAAAGCATTTCTGTGACAGGCTCATAAGAAGGGTCTGTGTCCGGACAGCATTCTGTCTTATCGTGTTGCAGAATAACCCCGTCCAGTATTAAAGGCAGATTATTCGCCACCTTCTGAAACTCCTCAATCTTCATATCCGAAATAAAACTGGCAAGTTCCAAAACAGATGAGACATCATATCCTTCCGGTATCAGGTCCTGATATATGTCGGCCATGGCAGCAAACTGCTGAATCATTTTATAGTAACTTTCGATGCTCTCCGAACTTCCTCCCAGTGTCTCTGACTGTGGAAAGCTGATTGCCTCTTTAAACAAGGTGACGAGCTGTTTTGCAGATACATTTGTCAAAATTTTTCTCCTTGATGTTCGATGTTCGATGTTCGATGTTCGATGTTCGATGTTCGATGTTCGATGTTTGATGTTTGATGTTCGATGTTCGATGTTCGATGTTCGATGTT
>JAOZLU010000130.1 GCA_029934695.1 Desulfobacterales bacterium
AACCCGCCCCGGGGCATTCAGGCCGTGTATGTCTCGGCCGATGACGACGGACAGGACAATACCATTGTGAGCGGAACCGATGCCGAGGTCAGTCATGTCTATGCGGTCGCCGGCAATTACACAGTGAGTCTCACCGTGACCGACAATGCCGGGCAGACCGGTCCGGCCTCGTCACTCACCCTGAATATCGGAGGGAATCAGCCGCCCGCGGCCCTGTTCGGATATTCCGGGCAGATGACAGCCGACGCACTGATCACTTTTGATGCGTCCGCATCATCCGATCCCGATGGCCGTGATCTCACTTACGCCTGGGATTTTGACGGCGACGGTGAGACAGACGGGACCGGCTCAGTTGTGAGCCGTGCGTTCATCCCCGGGATTCGGACGCTTCCCTGTTCTTCTCCACCTTGGTGTAAAGCTCATCTCCTTCGATCATCATCTGAAAACACTGGAGCAGGCATTGAGGCTCAGTATAAATCTCTTTGAAGATATTCCGGAAGCTTTGGAATGGTGAGTAAAAGCTTTAATGGGATATAAATAAATAAGGAAAAAACACTCATGAAACCGGATGAGATAGAAGCATCAAGTTTTAAAATAATAGATGAGGAAGCAGGGGGACATGAGTTTTCTCCCCAGAAGTGGAATATTGTGCGGAGAATGATTCATACCTCAGCGGACTTTGACTACATGAAAACGGTCCGGTTTCATCCAGAGGCCATTCATGCAGGGCTGAATGCCATTCGACAGGGAAAACCCATTATTACGGACACGCACATGGCAAAAGCCGGGATTCGTAAAAAAGAACTGGAAGCCTTCGGCGTTTCTCTGGACTGTCTTATTACTGATGAGAATGTATCAAGAGTCGCCAAAGAGACAGGGTCAACCCGGGCCCAGGTCGCTGTGGACGTGTCGTTCCCCTTGATGAAAGGCGGCATTTATGTGATAGGAAATGCACCCACGGCATTATTACGTCTGCTTGAACTTATGGAAGCGGAAAAGACCAGGCCCGCGCTTATTATCGGATTTCCCGTAGGTTTTGTAAATGCAGCGGAATCAAAGGCCGCACTCATAGAAACGGATGTTCCGCACATCTCAAACACAGGCAGAAAAGGCGGCTCAAACATTGCCGCCAGTGCGGTGAACGCTTTGTTAAAAATGGCAATTCAGAAATAAATAACTTACAGTTCGCTCCGTTCAGATTGATAAATCCGAACTGTTTCCACCGGATTTAGCAATCCCGCGGGAGCTACTTGGCCAGAGGTGTGCTGGGCCAAGTAAGCTACTGGATCAAAGGGGTAAATGAGCCAAAATTGCGGACTGTCAGAAAATAAAGTGGATGATAAATAAAATGAACCAGAAAATCGGAAAATTATACGGCATCGGTGTCGGTCCCGGTGATCCTGAACTGATCACGCTTAAATCTGCAAGAATACTGAATACAGTGGATGTCATTTTTGCAGCAGCATCAACGAAGAATAATTACAGTCTGGCTGTAAACATCGCAAAACCCCATATCCCGGACAAAACGCCGCTCAGGATGCTTGCTTTTCCCATGACAAAAGACGAGGAGGAAACCCAGACGGCGTGGAAGGATCATGCGCTGACCATTCTGAAGGAACTGGAACAGGGCAATGACGCGGCTTTTTTAACTTTGGGCGACCCCATGACATACTCCACTTATGCGTATGTACTAAGGCATATTCAGGCGTTGGCTCCTGACCTGCCTGTGGAAACCATACCTGGTATTACATCATATCAGGCAGCCGCAGCTTGTCTGAATACGCCACTTGTGGAGGGTGAGGAATCCTTTCTTCTTGTATCGGGTGTCAAGGGCGGAGACCGCCTGAGAGATGTCTCCGGCAAGCCGGAAAATGTTGTTTTCTTAAAAGCATACAAGAATGCGGGAGATATAAACGCCGCACTTGAAGAAACCGGTCTGTTCAAAAACTGTGTCGGCGTGATGAACTGCGGGCGCAGCAACCAGGAAATCATCAATGATATCAGTAAATTTAATACAAAAACACCAGATTACTGGACTCTGATTATCGCAAAGCAGAAAAAATAAATGGCTGAAAAAAAACTTAAATCCGGCTTTACCACCGGTGCAGCCGCGGCCGCGGCCGCAAAGGGCGCGTTGAGTTATCTTCTTGAAGGCGAATCTCCTTCCTGTGTTGAGATTGAACTGCTAACCGGCGATCCTGTTTTTATACAGATGCATCATTGCTCGCTCGAAGGGAAAAGAGCAATATGCTCCGTAATCAAGGACGCGGGAGATGATCCGGACATAACGCACCAGGCTGAAATCGGCGCAAGCGTTATGCTTTTGGATAACGGAAATCAGGACGATGTTGTCATCACCGGAGGAAAAGGTGTCGGCAGGGTCACAAAACCGGGCCTTGAGATTTCGCCCGGAGAGCCGGCCATAAATTCAGGCCCGAGGAAAATGATCACCCAGTCTGTTCATGATGTTCTCAGAAAACATCGTATTCGCAAAGCGGTTGAGGTTCAAATTTTTGTGCCTGAAGGCGAATCACTGGCCCTGAAGACCTTAAATTCGAGACTTGGCATCATGGGCGGCATCTCCATTCTGGGAACCACAGGCATCGTCAGGCCAATGTCCCATGATGCCTATATTGCGACTATAAAATCCGCCCTGTCTGTAGCACACGCCGCAGGACTTGACAGAGTTGTGCTGACCACGGGCCGGCGAAGCGAAAGATATGCCCAGATGATGATGAAAGAATTGCCGGAAGAGGCGTTTGTTCAAATCGGGGATTTCTTCAAAATCTCTCTGGAAACCGCATCTGAAAATGGATTTGAGAACATTACACTGGCTATTTTTTTTGGGAAAGCCCTGAAAATGGCCCAGGGCATTCCTCATACCCATGCTGCCAAATCAGCATTGACCATGCATAAGCTTTCAAAATGGTCGCGGGATATCACAAAAGACGAAGCCCTTGCCCAGCATATATTATCCGCCAATACAGCCCGACATGCGCTTGATCTGGTACGCGGCAAGCATTCTGAACTTATCTCTCATGTTGGGAAATTGGTGGTTCAGTCGGCCAAATCTTATGCCGGCGCAGATGTTCGCATCCGCGCCGTCATCTTTGACTATCACTCAGACGTTATCTTTGATTATCACCCAGACGTTATTTTTGATTCAAACAACTAAGAAAATCCTCGTAGAAAATCCTCGTTCCCAGGCTCCGCCTGGGAACGAGTGAGCGCATTATGAAAACAAGTGAGCGCATTATGAAACCAATATCCATCATCGGAATGGGACTCTCTCCCGAGGATCTCACAGCAGGACATTTGCGACAAATTGAGCAGGCCGACATTCTAATCGGCGGAAAGCGGTTCCTTGATTTTTTCAAAGATCATCCGGGAGCTAAAAAAGAAATTACCGGGAAGATCAAAGACATCATAGAATACATAAGACATTGGATGGAGGAGAAAACGATTGTGGTTCTTGCCTCCGGTGATCCCCTGTTTTTTGGCATCGGCTCTTTGCTGGCAGAATCGCTGGGTTCGGAAAATGTCCTGATATACCCGAATATTTCCTCGGTCTCGGCAGCCTTTTCCCGCATCAAAGAACCATGGCATGATGCCCATGTTATCAGTATGCACGGCAGGCGTTGCGAGGGTGCGCTTTTCCGTGCGCTTGTCGAGAAAGATAAGATTGCCCTGTTTACCGACCCTGTGAGAAATCCCGCATGGCTGGCAAAATATCTCCTTGAAAGGAAAATGACGGATTTTCGCTTATGCGTTCTTGAACAACTTGGCACACCTTCTGAGCGTGTGAACTGGTATGATCCTGAGAAGGCAGCGGATATGCAGTTTGCCGATCCCAATCTGGTGATTTTAAAGCGTGTGCCTTCCGATTCGGAGCAAAGCAGCAGGGAAAGGAAACTTTGTCTTGGAATGTCCGAAAAATCCTACGAACACGAACAAGGGCTTATTACCAAAGCAGAGGTAAGGGCTGTGACGCTTTCAAAGCTTTGCCTCAGGTCGGAGCATATATTATGGGACCTCGGCGCGGGGAGTGGCTCTGTTTCCATAGAAGCTGCCTTGTTTATAAAACAGGGGAGAATCTTCGCGGTTGAACAGAAATCCGATAGGATAGAACAGATTAAAATGAATCAGAAACGCTTTGGCGTGAAAAATATGAAAATCATCCGCACAGTGCTTCCGGAGGGTCTTGAGGAGCTGCCCCGACCTGACCGGATATTTATCGGCGGCGGCGGCAGATATCTTGCAAACATTGTTAAAATTGCTTCCGCTTATCTCAAAGAAGACGGCATCATGGTCATTAACACAGTTCTCCTCGCCAATATTCAGACAGTCCTTGACGTGTTTAAACATATCGGATTTAAATCCCGGGTGGTTCAGATTCAAATCAGCCGCGGCAGAGAAATGCCTTGGGGAGAAAGACTTGAGGCGCAGAATCCTGTGTGGATTATTTCAGGGACCTGAAGACCTCCGAGGTTTCACAACTCCGGAGGTCTGAGAACAGCATCAGTCAAAGAGAGGGAATGGTCTGTGTGCAAAGGTGTCGTAAACATCTGTCATGCCGAGGAAATTCTCATCGAAAACAGGTGTCCCGTCCGCTCCCATGAGAATATTTCCGGACTGTCCCAGCGGAAACATGCTTTCAATACGCACCGGGCCCGAATCCCCAAATTCCACGCAATGAGCATAAGTGGAGCGTGATGAGACCGGCAAAGAATGCACAACACCGATCATCTCATGAGCGTATTCGATATTTCCCCTTGCATTGATTCCCCAGGGTTGCTCCCCCAAGTCAGCAAGGACATTGTCCAATGCCTGAACAATGATCGCCTCCCCAGTCTGGGGCGCATCAGGATCGGAAAGATTCTGGAACCAGTTGTAATTGTTCACGATACTCGGAGAAGTCCCTGAAAGGCCGTGAAGCAGAACATTGAACATCACTCTTACTTCCTGACCGTCCCCCAGTTCGTCCTCGAAAGTCAGCCGGATGACTTCCCGAATCCAGCCATTCATCAGAATCCAGGCATCAGCACGGGTGGTCCCTGTGGCCCAGTTCGACTTGCCGCCTTCCACAAAATGGCCGTCCCATCCCTCAAAGATCGCCAAAGCTGCATTGCGAGCCTCCCCGGGATCCGCCTGAACTGCGGCGGAAAAGTCATTTTTCACAAATTCCCACGGATTCCCTCCGTCACCATATCTGCGTCCGAATCCGCTTTCAAAATCGGTCAGTGAATCAGTGGTGGCAATGTGAAGTGCCAAATCCCTGACATCTTCAAAGGTGAGGCTGTCATGGTCGGAGAGGTAATCTATGATAACGTGTCCCCTGTGGAAGGGGCCGAAGAAATAAGACTTCGAGTTGGCAGAGTTTCCGTAGCCGGAGCTGGTCTTGCTGTTCCATCCGCCGTAGAATCCCTGGGCGGTATTGCGATCTGTGGATTTGGGGTTCAGTATTGCCGCATCCCATTCCAGAGGTGCTGATCCGGGAGTGAAGCCCTGTGGGAAACGATATTCACCAGCAGGCCGCACCGGATCACGGCCGGACATCCAGTAGGCTATGTTTCCGTCCCTGTCCGCATAACAGAAGTGCTGAGAGACAGCCACAAGGTCTATCCCTTCTCCGAATTCGTCCATGCTGGAGGCACGGGCGAGTGAGATGAGAGATCTGACCATATCAAGTTCATATCCCCAATGTGCGTATTTCCAGGCGATGATCGGATTTGCCGGATCCGGCGTATAAGTTGTCGGATCGTATGGAAGCGGATTGACAACAGGCCCGTGAGAAGTTCTGAATACCGGCAGTTCGATATCGGCCTGCCCTGCAACTCTTATGGTTTCCATTCTGTGCAGAGTCACGGCAGAAGGGTCTTCAATGTAGTAATCCATGGTGCGGGCGTGTCCCACCTGCATGGACCAGGCGTGATGCGGTGTGCGTCCGATGATGATTCCGGGTATTCCCGCGACCGTCATTCCGGAAACATTCAGTCCGCCGGCCCTGACAGATCCTTCAAGAACAATGGACGGTGCTGAGAAGCTGAATCCCTGGTCCATCTGAGGGCCTGAATAAATGATCGGATTTCCGGATTTGGTTTTCTCCTTTCCCACGACCCATGCGTAACTTCCCATCTTCACATACGCATTGATTTTTTCCATATTTTCGATGGCGTTGGTGCGAGTTTCAGCCATGCGGCCGGCAACAGCCCTGAGATCGGGAAAGCCCGAAGGCAAAGCACTGAGTGATGCCTGGCCTGCGGCCTTCCCTGATCTTGCTCCGCTGTCAGGAATATAGGTCGGTGAATCAGGATCATTGTCCCATCGCAAATCCTGGAACATTGCCATGACATCGTTCGGAAATTTCATCGCAAGTTCCTGATAAAGTGCGGCATTGTCAATCTGCCCCTGTGTCGTGCCTTCGCCGTCGAAAAATCTCAGCAGCAGTGCCATCCAGGACAGCACATCCCTGGATGTCCAGTCTTCGGGCACAAACTCGGTTCCCAGGTTGGCTCCCAGGGCCTTGAACTCAAAAGGAAGAAGGGATCTGTCAGCCCGAACTTCGGCGATACGCCGGTTAAAGCCGGCCACATACCCGTTGAGGATGTCCTGTGATTCAGAATCAAGACGGTCAAAAGCGTCATCCAGTTCTTGATCGGAATAGCCGATGGTACGGACGAAAATGTCTGTTTCCAACTGGTCCGGGCCAAAGATTTCCGCCAGTCTCCCGCGGCCGCTCCGTCTGTATTTCTCAGCCTGCCACAGCCGGTCTGTGGCAACTGCATAGCCCATAGCCTCATAAACATCATGGAGACTTGCGTTGTCAGGTCCGGTGATGAACCAGACACCTCTTTCATCCCGGGCGGTTTGAAGCGATTCCGTCACTGTGATATGAGCTGACACACTTGCCGCGACCCCGTCGCTGTCCCTGACAGTAAGTGTCACTGTATGGGTTCCCGGGGACAGATCGTTTCTGGTAAAAGAATCACCTGTGCCGATATCGCCGTCCTTGTCAGATGTCCAGGTAAGCACACTGCCGGTCAGGGTTCCGTCTTCCGCGTCATTTCCGGTGCCGCTGAAAGTGATTGCGTCACCTTTTTTATAGGTGCCGCTGTCCAAAGGGGAAATAATACTGGCAGTCGGCGTTTCGTTTCCATCAGAATCACTGCTGCAACCGGTGACAAACGCGGCAATGAATCCCAGTGCAATGACAAATCCCCAACGTACGCAGGGAAAGGTCTGAAATCGTTTTTTCTGATTGTTTCTGTTTGTAACCATAATAAATTCACTCTCCTTAATTTTAGGATTAAAAAAAATTTCCCCTCCCGGCGGATTGACAAATCCGGCGGTTCAGAGTGACCAATCCGAGCCGAGCGTGGCAGCAGCAATGCCGGTTCATCTCATTTCGGAAAGCGAATCACTTTACACATGTCAGGTTCAGCTCCATAAACGAATGCTACCTGAGAACAGCAGGACAGCAGTGAAACAGGCAGACAACTTTTTCAAAACATCCTCCTTTGGTAAAATTAACAGTAATTTTAATACTTTTATGCAGGTGAAACTGAAATTCGGATAAAATGATATAATAATTTATATTTTGTTTTCAAGATATTGTCAAGAGATAAAATCAGGCAATCGCATGAAACTCCGGCATGATTTTTCAGAGAGGGTTATGCTTTAATTCAAGGGTCCATAATTTTGTGTGGGAACTTCCGAGCCTGACCCCTGTCTGCTCGGTTCGGATTGCCAAATCCGAGCCGGACACAGCCGGATTTGTCAATCCGGATGGAGCGTAATCAGGGGAATTTCCTTATGCTGACCATTTTTTATGATGCTTATGTTAATTTATTATTGATTAAAGCAGATTATAAATTTATAAAATTGTCACAGTATAATTTTTTAATCATGTTTTCTCAGGGTAATAAAAGAGAAACCAGACTTCAAAATAAAATATATAAAAACGGAGGTTTAAAATGAAAAATTCTTTGAAGCCGGGCCTGACGTTTGAATTTCAGTACAAGATACCGGAAGACAAAACCGTGCCTTATCTTTTTCCGGATATCCCGGAGGGCCAGGTCATGCCAAAAGTTTTTGCCAGCGGTTTTATGGTGGGGCTTTTTGAATTTGCCTGTATCCGGGCAGTCAATCCGCATCTTGACTGGCCTGAAGAGCAGACTGTGGGTATCGGTTTCAATCTGAACCATTCAGCCGCCACTCCCCCGGGGTTTACGGTCACGGTCAAAGGGAAGCTGGAAAAGCTGGAAGGCAAGAAGCTGACATTTTCCATTGAGGCGGATGACGGTGTTGACAAAATATCCAAAGGAACCCATGAGCGATTTGTGGTCAATGCAGAAAAATTCAATGCCGCAGTTGCTGGCAAAACAGAGAAATATTCCTGATTCTGACGGATTTTGTGGTTCTGTATAAATTCAGACGGTTAAAAACCACAAAAATCACAGGAAGCCGCTGATATCCGGGAGGGACTCTGCAGTTCTCTGTGATAAAAAAGCGGATTCAGACCACAAAATCAGCCAGAACCGTAAACATTTATGATCCTGAAAACTTCCGAAATTTGCAAACTTCGGCAGTCTGAGATCATGCAGATGAGGACAAATATGCCTGAAATTCAAAACATCGGAAAAAACCAGAAGTATGATTGTATTATCGTCGGCGGCGGCCCCGCGGGCCTGTTTGCGGCCTATTATCTCTGCGAGCATTCAGGGCTTCGGGTGCTTGTCATTGAAAAAGGCAAAGGTCCCCTGAGCCGCAAATGTCCGATCAGTGAATCCCGCAAATGTGCGACGTGCAAGCCGTGCAATATCCTATGCGGAATTGGCGGCGCTGGGCTGTTCTCCGACGGCAAGCTGAATTATATCCACAAGCTCGGCAAGACCGATCTGACCCAGTTCATGCCGCGCAGCGACGCGGAAACGCTTATTGACGAAACCGAAGCTATTTTTGACAGTTTCGGTATGGACAGCATGATTTATCCCACCAATATGGAGGCGGCCAGAAATATCCGGAAGGAGGCCAAAAAGTACGGCATTGATCTGCTCATCATCAAACAGAAACATCTGGGGAGCGACTGTCTGCCGGATTATATTGCGGGAATGAGCGCGCATATCCAGTCCAAAGGTGTCGAAATTCACACCTCTGAGGAAGTGGAGCGTGCCATTGTCGAAAATGAACAGATAAGGGGCGTTGTCACTGACAAGGCAATATACAGCTCGGATTATGTCATTCTGGCCCCGGGCCGTGCAGGTGCGGACTGGATGGGACGACTGGCCCGGGAATACGGGATCGGGCTGACGCACCGCGGCATCGAAGTGGGGGTGCGGGTTGAGGTTCACAATGACATTATGCAGGATGTCTGCGAAATTATTTATGATCCCACCTTTTTTATTCAGACCCAGAAGTATGACGATGAGACCCGGACATTCTGCACAAACAAAGGGGGCTTTGTTTCCATAGAAAGTTACAAAAAATTTGTCTGCGTCAACGGTCATGCGTATCGGCACAGGAAATCCGAGAACACCAATTTTGCCTTCCTGTCCAAAGTTGTGCTGACAGAGCCGGTCACGGACAATCAGGCTTATGGTGAATCCATTGGTAATCTGGCATCTCTGATTGGGGGCGGGAAACCCATTCTCCAGCGATTCGGGGATCTGAGGCGCGGGCGGCGAAGCACTTGGAACAGGATCAGCAAGGGGTATATTGAGCCGACTCTGGCGAATGTGGTATGCGGTGATATTGCCATGGCCCTGCCGGAAAGGATTCTGACGAACATCATTGAGGGGCTGAACAAGCTGAATTTCGTGCTTCCGGGCGTGTCCAATGATGAAACGCTGCTGTATGCTCCGGAGATCAAGTTCTTCGCCACCCAGGTGGAGACGACCAGCGATCTGGAAACGAAAATCAGGGGGATGTATGTGGCCGGAGACGGACCGGGGGTGGCCGGGAATATTGTGTCTGCCAGTGCCACAGGGCTGATTCCTGCCAAAGCCATTATTGCCAAAACCGAGGCCGGCTCATAGCATGTCAATTTCGGATATGAACAATGCCGCCGGCACTCGGAGCCAGTTCCGGCCGGCCTTCTCATGTTCATACAGGCGGTTTACCTCCTGAATCCATATCGCTTCGTTTTCCGATTGTTCGGTAAAAGAGGTCATTTGTTTCAGTGAGTCTGGCTTTAAGATTCATTGATATCTCCCGAAAGCAGGGCCTGTCAGTAAACGGCTGACCGTAATCGGTGATCGAAATAAGATCAGCAGCCTGCAGATTACAGCGGTGAAATCATTCCGTAATTCCGAGTGATTTCAGCTTTGCGGCTAACATATCCGCCCGTTGTTTTTCCAGTTCTTTCTCCGATTCTGCTTTCTCCGCCCGTTGTCTTTGAAGTTCTCTCTCCGATTCTGCCTTCTCGGCCCGTTGTCTTTGCAGTTCTTTCTCCGATTCTGTTTTCTCCACTTCCCTGCTTACTTCCGAAAGCGTGGTGAATTCCCGACCGGAGGGATAGTATATCCTCAGGCCCGTTTTTTTAAACTTGAAAGTTATCTCCAATCCGGGACTGCGCCACTTTCGGATGTTTTCAACGGGCCGAAGTTTTTTTTCCGCCCGGATCCATCCCTTGAATATGATGCGGTCGGGATCGTAAAGATAATACTCCTCAACTCCGTGTCTGTCATAAAATTCGAGCTTTTCTTTCATCTCCTTCTTTGTATTCGAAGGTGAGAGGATTTCAAACACAACCTGAGGAGGAATATTGTCCTCCTTGAATTGAATGTATGAGCCACGCCTTCCCCCGGGCCTTCCGAATGCCACCATCACATCGGGAGCAGCGCTGATTTTATTGTTTCCCTCCAGCGGATACCAGAGCAGGTCGGCGGCCACAAAGACATCGTGCGAGTCGGCAAACATGGTTTCGAGATTTTCCTTGATCAGCACAATCCATTTGTACTGCTCTGTGTTGTCTGTCATCGGTTTTCCGTCACTCTCGGGATAAACAATCTCTTTCCCGGCTTCAGTTTTTTTTTTAAAGAAAACGGACGAACCTGTGTCCGGGTGTCGATACGATTTTGCTTCCAGAGTTCTCATATGACGGTCTCCTTGTCGCAGTTAATTTTAGTTTTGAAAACTGACATATCTTTTGTGGAATTTGATTTCTGAAAACCAGCACTTCCCAGTACTGAAACATAAGGTTATTACAGAATTGTCGGCTTGTCAGGCAAAAAAAAAACAGTCTGAGATGATTTTTTTGAAGGATATTTCAAACTAAAATACAGGGTTATTGCAGAATCTGTCAGAGGGCGTTTGCTTTCATTTACCTTTTGGGGAGACAAAGCGGATTCCGTGTCAAAAATGATAAGAACCCTTGTGATTCTTATCATTTTAGCCCGGAATGCAGGGTGGGTGCAGCGAAGCGAAACCCACCATTTTTGGATCGGGTATGTTATGAATCACTGCCCAAAAAACAGTTCCGGCAGCCATGTGATTATGGACGGAAAGAGGAGCATAATAATCAGTCCCAGGAGCTGCAAAAGCACAAAGGGCATGATTCCCTTATAAATATGCATCATGGTATATTCTTCCGGGGCCACACCCTTGAAGTAGAACAGCGCATACCCAAAGGGCGGGGTGACAAAGGACGTTTGCAGGTTGACACACATGAGCAGCGAAAACCACAGGGGATTGAATTCCAGTTCCATGACAATGGGCATAAAGACCGGCACGGTGATCAGGAGGATCGCTGCCCAGTCAATGAACATCCCCATGAGAAATACAATGAGCATCATAATGAGAAGAACGACCCATCGGTTCAGTCCGCTCCCGATCATCAGATCAGCCACCACATCGCCGCCGCCCATGCTCAGAAACACGGTGCTGAAAAACTTCCCGCCGATAAAGAGCATCATCACCATGGAGGTCGTTTTCAATGTGGAATAACTGGCCTGTTTAAGGACTTCCAACGTCAGTTTTTTGTTGGCCAGTGCCAACACAGCAGCACCTGCCGCACCCAGACCGGCCGCTTCAGTGGGGGTTGCCACGCCGGCAAGGATCGTACCCATGACCGCCAAAATCAGTCCGAGGGGCGGAATGAGCGATTTGAGGGTCATGGCCCACTTCTGTTTCGCGGACCATTTGCTGGCTTCTTCCTTACTGATGGGAG
Source organism: Desulfobacterales bacterium (assembly GCA_029934695.1). Taxonomy (GTDB): domain Bacteria; phylum Desulfobacterota; class Desulfobacteria; order Desulfobacterales; family 4be13; genus JAOZLU01. The sequence goes on from JAOZLU010000130.1 coordinate 12,167, forward strand.
GACCCAGTTCAGGTTTGATATTGCATAGCACGAGGATATAAAGAAAATACAGACTGGCAAGGATCAGCCCGGGAAATATGGCTCCTGCGAAGAGATTCCCCACAGAGGTCTCCTTGAGGCCGGTCAGTCCGCCATAAATGACCATCATAATGCTCGGCGGGATCAGAATCCCCAAAGTTCCGGAAGCGCAGATAATTCCGCTGGTAAGCTCTTTCTGGTATCCTTTGCTTAAAAGGGCAGGGGTTCCGAGGAGACCCATGGCCACGACCGAGGCTCCGATGATCCCTGTGGTTGCAGCGAAAACGGTACAGACGATGACCACCGCCAGTCCCAGGCCGCCTTTGATACCTCCGAGGACAATATACAATGCTTCAAAGAGTTGCTCCGAGACTTTTGAGCGGTCCAGCAACTGGGCCATCAGGATGAAGAGCGGAACCGCCACAATCACATAGCTGTTCATCAAACCCCACGCATTGTTCGCAAACATATCAAAGAGAGCGGCTGTGTCAAAGCCGTTGTCTATAAGCCCGAAAAGTGTGGCCACACCAGCCAGCGTAAAGGCCAGGGGATGGCCCAGGAGGATCATCGCTATCAGGGCGAGGAACATGGCTATGGTTAAGAATTCAGGACTCATTGCTTACCTCTTTTTCTTCTTGTTCAGAATTTGAATTCATCAGGGTCCGGACATGCTTCAAAAGCGTTCCGAATCCCTGAATCAGCAGGAACAGAAAACACAGGCCCATAAGGGCCTTGAACGGATAAATGGGCGGTGCCCAGCTAGTTGAGTTGAGTTCACGCATCAGGATGGAGGTGTGAGCAAATTGGAACGCTCCCACCGTCATAAATGAAAAGACCGGGAGAAAAATAAACGCATAAGTCAGAATCCCTAAAATTGCCTGGTTTTTTTCTGTCAGCCGGGCCGTGAGAATATCCACTTTCACATGGCCGCCGTGACGCTCTGTGTAGGAGAGGCCGAACATATAATGAAGGCCGTAAGCAAAGGCTGTTGCCTCAAATCCCCAGATAGTCGGCGCATTGAAGAGATATCGCATCAGCACTTCAAAAAGCACGATGAGGACAAGCGGATAAATCAGGAACGAAGTCAGTTCCCCTTGCTTGTCAATCAGTTTGTCTATCATATTTATTATAAATTGCATATTATTTTTCCTTGGGGTTGAAAATTGAATATTGACGATTCCCCTCTGCGGCTCAGCTCGGATTGCCAAACCCGGGCCGCCGGATTTAGCAATCCGGCGGGAGCGCAGAATAGGGAATCCTCATGCTCGGCTCGGATTGACAAATCCGAGCCGGCGGGATTTGGCAATCCCGCCGGAGCGCAGAAGAGGGAATCCTCATGCTCGGCTCGGATTGACAAATCTGAGTCCCCGGGATTTAGCAATCCCGCCGGTAGCGGAAGAGGGAATTTATTCGGTTGTTTTGCCGGAAACAAAGTCCTTATATGGCCACGGTGTCACACCGCTTCTGGCATCTCTCCAGTCGGCATATTCTGCGATGAATGCTTCCTGGGAATCCATCACCTTTTTCACATCCGGATGTTTTTCTTTGAGCGAGTCAATATATTTTTTTGTGGTTTTACGAAATTCAATAATG
>JAOZLU010001178.1 GCA_029934695.1 Desulfobacterales bacterium
TGATGTCCCCCTCATTCAGGGGATACGGCACGAACCGTATCCGGCACATCTCATCAGCGGGAAGGAGCCGGGCTGTATCGGATATGTCAACGGCTCTGCCTTCGGCATAAGTGAACACTGTCCAGGTCTGTCCGCTGTTCACAGAATACTGCCAGATTCCGTGGATATTGCCCACGGATGTCACCGCAATGCCCGGAACCGGCGAGCCGTCCGCAAGCATGACAGGCCCGCTTCCGAGGATTTCCGGGATGCTGTTCCCGCTGCTGTCCCTCTCCTTCTCGGTGATCGGGTCAAGGATCGCAACCATGCCGGGGGAGATGATCGGGGCCTCATGGGGAACGACGGCGATATTGAATTCCTCTGTCAGTTCCCCGCCGTCATCATCCGCAACTCTGATGCAGAGCGTATAACTCTCCCGGATGCCGTAGTCAAAGACGGATGCTGTTTCCAGGATGCCGTCGGTGATGCTGAAATATTCGTTGTCCGGGCAGTCCCCGGTCAGCTCATATTCATAAGGACCGGTGCCTTCGGGATCATCCGGGTCTGTTGCGCCGAGGATTCCCACGGTCGTGCCGGCCGGCATTCTCTCATCCGCACTGTTCCCGGTGAGGCTGATATCGGTCGGGGGATCGTTGATGTCTCCGAGTCTGACGGTCAGCTCCTCTTCGTGGGCAAGCCCTCCGGAGTCCTCTGTGCGGACCCTTATGTGAAAGGGATGTTCCCCGGCCTCGAAGTTGAGGACCTGGGCGGTTCTGAGAATATTGTCTTCGATGACAAAGCGGGCGTTGTCCTCATCACCCTCGCCGGAGACGAGGGTGTAAGTATGGAATTCGTCCGCATCCGGATCGCCCTGTGCGGCGAATGTTCCGGCTTCAGTGCCGACTGGCTGCTCCTCCTCCACCCATCCGGGATTCAGGCTCAGGCCGGCGGGCGGCTCGTTCACGTCCTCCACATAAATCGTGAACAGTCTGAAGCATGAGGCGCCGCCGGAATCGTTGGAACGGAGATAAATGTCATAACTGCTCTTCGTTTCATAGT
>JAOZLU010000697.1 GCA_029934695.1 Desulfobacterales bacterium
AACGGACTTTACGAAAAACCGATTTTCCGCATTGTCGGAGACAGGGGAATTATGGCGGAATATGGAAACACCATTGATCCGCTCATCAACCGCAGGGTGAGGGCTGTGGCGATAGCCATGCGCGGGGCCATGCCAGCTGGGGTGACTGAACTGATTCCCACATACTGCTCGCTCATCATTATATATGACCCGTGTGTGACAAATCCGCCAACTTTGAAAGATGTATTGCTCTCCATTGAGGAACACTTGTCAGAGACAGATATCCCGCCGCCGGAAACCGCTGAGATTCCTGTGTGCTATGGGGGCGATTTAGGCCCGGATATCGAATTTGTAGCCCAGGCACATGATCTCACGGTGGAAGATGTGATCAGAATTCACTCGGACCCGCTTTATCCTATTTACATGATCGGATTTACCCCGGGGTTTCCATATCTCGGAGGATTGGCAGAACAACTGCATACTCCGAGACTGCCGACCCCGAGAACCTTTGTTCCTGCAGGCTCAGTGGGAATTGCCAATGCCCAGACAGGAATCTATTCCATTGACAGCCCCGGAGGGTGGCAGCTGATCGGACGGACACCTGTGAAACTGTTCGATCCGGAAAGGTCTGAGCCGTTTCTTCTCAGGGCAGGCGATTTGTTGAAATTCAAACCTGTATCGCGAGATGAGTATCTCAACGTGTCTGAGGATGGTGAAAAATGACAACTATGTTCAAAGTGACGGAACCCGGAGCTTATACAACCGTGCAGGACCGGGGACGTTATGGCTACCAGCAGTTTGGTGTTCCCCAGACCGGTGCTCTGGATCAGTTTGCCTTTTGTGTTGCCAATATGCTTGCGGGCAATCCCGAGGACGCTGCGGTTTTGGAAATCACTTTCTCAGGGCCCCGTCTGGAGATTCTCGCGGACGCTGATATCGCAATAACAGGTGCTGAGATGCCAATTTCGGTCAACGGGCAGCCTGTGAAAACCTGGTCATGCTTCAGCGTAAAGCAGGGAGATACACTGAGTCTCGGTATGGCTGAAAGCGGATGCCGCGCCTATCTCGCTGTGACCGGCGGCATTGACGTTCCATCAGTGATGGGCAGCCGTTCCTGTTATGTGGGTGCAAAAATTGGGGGATTCCAGGGAAGACCGTTGGCAAAACGCGACATAATATCCCGCGGAGATAATACGCCTCATGGGCTGCCCCGCTGTCTGCCGGAGCAGTTTGTCCCGAAATATACTTCTGACATTCTGCTCAGGGCTGTTCCGGGACCTCAGGATGATTTCTTTGATGATGGTCTTATAACATTTTTCGCATCAGAATTCACCGTAAGCGCAAATGCCAACCGCATGGGATATCGGCTTCAGGGACCGGAAATCAGACAACAGGAGGGATTTCCTAAGAGCATCATATCGGAGCCGAGTCTTCCGGGAGGCATTCAGATTCCTGAGGACGGTCAGCCCATTATTCTGCTGGTGGAGCAGACCGTGGGCGGCTATACCAAGATTGCCACGGTCATATCAGCAGACATTCCGCTTATTGCCCAGGCCATGCCCGGGGACAATGTCCGGTTTGAGCGTGTTGATGTCGAATCTGCCCATGCAGCGTTTCGCGGGCATCAGGAGCTGATCAGGCAGACAAAAGGGAAGATTACGTCACCGGCAGAATTGTTTATTGAAAGGCTCCATCAGTATCTTTAGTAAAGGGTTAAGGGTTAAGGGCAAGGGTTACTTTGCACCTGGCCTTAAAACCTAAAGCTTAAAACTTAAAACCTAAAACGGAGGAGTTTATGCCTTATGGAAAATTTGAAAGGATTGAGCAGGTCTCAGACAGATTTGGAATCAAAGTGAGAAGAACACCTTTTGCAGAGACAATGGATATCAAAGTTGATGAGTTTTTCTTGTCAAGGATGGGGCGGGCTTTGCTAAAAGATGTTTACTTCGTTAACGAAGATGCTGTCCGGCAACATATAATCGCCCCGATACTGGACATAGTGTCAGATATTTATGAGGCATTGGAAGTGTGGTCGGAAGTCACTTACACTGTGGATGAAAAAATGGATTTGGATGGAAAGCCTGACTATCTGATAGCACCATACGCGGATAATGGCGGCATGTCAACACCTCTGCTTTGTGTGATGGAAGCTAAAGAAAAGGATTGGAAGAAAGGCTGGGCACAGGCTTTGGCTGAAATGTACACAGCTTCCACCCAGGGTGCAAATATTTGTTACGGTGTTGTGACCACAGGAGAATTTTGGCAGTTTGGCAAATTGGAAGAGGGTGGAATATTTACCAGAGATCCTGTCAAACTGTCTGCCATAGAGAATTTGCAAAAAGTTCTGAACACCTTGAATTGGTTGTTTGACAAAGCAAATGATCAAGTGCGGTCTGTCAGTACTTTTAGGAAGGGTTAAGAGGTAAGGGGCAAAGGGGTATGAGGGTTACCTTTGCACCTGGCCTTAACCCTTAAAACTTAAAATTTAAAACCCTTAAACAAAAAGGAGGATGAGTATGAGTATGTTCGGAAAATGTGTTCTGGTTTTTATCGCTCTCAGTCTTTTCGCGGTTCCTGTGTCCGCGGCTGATGTGGTCAAGATGAACATGAACGCCATTTACGGTTCCACGAGTTTTCACACTCAGGGTGCCATGGAATTTGTCAAGCGTGTTGAGAAATACTCAAACGGCACGGTACTGATTACGGTTCATCCCGGCGGAAGTCTGGGCTTCAAAGGACAGGAACTTCTGAAAGTTGTCAAAGACGGCCAGGTTCCCATGTCAGACATCCTGATGGGTGTCGTGGCAGGAAGTTCGCATGCGTTCGGGATCAGCTCGTTACCCCGACTCGTCAAATCATACAGCGAGGCCCTTGAACTTTATAAGGCTGCCAGACCCCTTTATGATAAGGCTGCAAAAAAATGGAATCAGAAGATCCTTTATGCAGCACCATGGCCGCCGAGCGGTCTTGTCACCAAGGAGCCTGTGGAGGCTGTCGCTGATATTAAAGGGATCAAGACAAGAACTTATGACAAGAACGGTGCGGAATTTCTGAGAAGCCTTGGCGGTTCGCCGGTTTCACTGCCGTGGGGAGAAGTCTATGCCTCTTTGAGAACCGGGATGATTGACTCGGTGCTGACTTCCGCGGAGTCTTCCAAAAATGGGAAGTTCTGGGAAGTTCTGGGATATTTTAAAAATATCAATTACGCGTATCCCCTGAACATGATGTGTATTAATATGGACTACTGGAACGCGCTGTCCAAAGATCAGAAAGATGCGATGCTGAAAGCCGCAAAAGAGATGGAAGAACTCCAGTGGAAAAATTCGGAAAACCGCAGTAAAGAGGCGTTCAAGATCATTGCTGAGAAGGGGATAAAGGTTTCAGAGGAAAATCCCGATCTCGCGGCAAAGCTGGACAGTGCTGCAACAGAAATCGTCAAAAAGTTCATGAAAAAATCAAAGAAGGATGAGAAGGCGATATTGGAGAA
>JAOZLU010001179.1 GCA_029934695.1 Desulfobacterales bacterium
TGCCAGTTTCACCGCTGCCCGGGCTTATTGAGGAGACGCTGGGGGTTGTGTCTATCTTGAATGGGCCAATACTTGTTGTGTCACTGTAATTGCCCAAAGTGTCTGCCGCTCTGATATGAAAGTACCACTCCCCATCCTCCAGAACATCGGATGGCGCTGATGTGGCGGAATCTCCATGTGTAAGTGACACAGGATTGGATTCAGAATAGTTGTTCCACAAGGTGGCGTAACTAAGCAGATTCGGACCGACTGAAGCGGTCCATGTAACTTCTATCGTGTTATCGGTTGAGGATACACCGGGTGTATGCGTTTTACTGGTGACATTCGTCGGAGCAGCAGGATCAGCATAAGCTGTGCCAGCGAAAAGGAACACCAGGATCAGAGTGATTATCATTCTGACATTTTTTGTCTTCATTTCTGACCTCCTTATAATCCATTTGGAAACCGGATGTCGGTTTCAGGTTTTCAGGTTTTGGTTCTGATAAACAGATAGAAACCGAGCTCAGGTCTGAGGTTTCCCATTGTGCTTCCGGGGGATTGCCCCTGTTTTCACAGGGGGACAATCCCGCCGGGATGGTTCGGATTTGTCAATCCGAACCTCGCTGAATGGGAATATTATTTAATTCTCATTCCTTAAAAAACTCGGTTTCTTATCATACACTACCTGCCTTATTTTTTAAGGCTGTTATCATCAAGGGTAGTCGTTTCATCGGCCGTAATTACGATCCCCTCATGCTCATTATTCACAGCACCGTCAACCGTGCTTGCAGCTGTTTTTATCTTATAGGTGCCAGCAGGGAGGCTGATTTCATAATTGCCAGTACATGTGGAAACACAAGTGCTGTCAGCAAGAAATACAACGACTGCGTTGATGTATGTGCCATCGCTCTCATACACACCCACTGACCCCATCATACTTGCCACAGTCAGAGGATTCGCAACAGTAAGCGTACCTGCCAGTGTTCCGTTACCTGCGCCGAGGGAGATGTCCTTGGTAGCATCGCTGCCGCTGGTTGTCACCGAGCCTTCGTGGTTCC
>JAOZLU010000698.1 GCA_029934695.1 Desulfobacterales bacterium
TCAAACATCAAACATCAAACATCAAACATCAAACATCAAACATCAAACATCAAGTATCAAACATCAAGTATCAAACATCAAACTTATTGCAACGCTTTCAACTGATCAACAAATTCGGGAAACAGCTTGTAAAGCGGATGATTCATATCTGTGGGGAGCCGTTTGGTTTCGGTGAACACGGCTGTGGCCAGGAATGCGTCCGCCATAGCCACTGCCGGCATAATTCTCGATGCACCAGCCATAGGTCCGGAGAATATGATGTCGTGATACAAATATGCTGAAAGCGATTCCAATGCAGCATCGGCCGCAGACCATCCCTTGAACCCCCACATATCTCTTGCCTTCTTCCACATATATGACCCGTTGCTCGGCGCGCTGCCTGTGGGAAATCCCCATTTTTCCTTGATCATCTTGTTCGCAATTCCGCACATTGCCGTTGCGGGCCCGTTCATCACCGATGTATCCACAATGACGCTTTCAAAGTTGGCCCCGACCTTTTCAATGACGTCCAGAAGTTTCTGTGTGCCTGTGACCCGCCCGCTCGGCATCTGGTCTTCCTGATCAAAGGAAACCAGCAGAACATGCTTCACTCCGATCTGCGAAATTTCCCGAACCTCTGTTTCCAAGTCCTGCTCCCAGACCGTCAGGCTGTTGTAGAACATGCGATCCAGCAATCCCTTTTCTGCACAGTACGCGGCTGCCTCCAGTTTTGGCTTCATCACCCATGCGTCAATGCAAAAAGGCATGTCAGTCACAGAGGTCACAAAATCAATGAACGTCTTAAATTCTTTGCCTGTATTGGCGACAATATCTGCCATGCCAGGAACGCCGGTTTCTTCCCATAATTTGTCCTGAGCTTTGAGAAGTTCTTCCGCCCGTTTTTCATCAAATCCCTCTTTCCGCTTTCCTTCAAAAACCTTGTCCCCTTTTTGAAAAATTGAAGCGCAACATACTGTGGGATACTCTCCGGGCTGTCCCCCGAGCTTCACCCCCCCTATTTCACAAACCTTTTGTTCCGTGTCAAAATGAAACATGCAGACAACCTCCTGTTTTTAAAATAAATTATAATTGTATTGTAAATCGCTTCAGAACGTGAGGCAATCAATTATCCGAAATTTGACATATCTTCTACAGGATATTTTTCCTTTTGTAAATCGTCCAAAAGACGATTTTTTTGCAAAAAAGGGATGATTTTTCAAAAGGCGGGATAAATCAGAAGGCAGAGCCTCAAAATGCGTTCCCAGGCGGAGCCTGGGAACGAGTATTCTAACGGGTTACCATATGCAGCATCGGTTTGATGACTGTGATGTCCGTGTTTTCGTTCAAATCTGCGAAGGACATAAGAAATGTCTTGTCAGTCCTTTGTTTGGCGGGATTATGTTCTGTAAAAATGAGTCTGTCGCCAGTAACAGGCATTGTCGAAAATAAACAGTACCGAAAACTTAACTTCCTGTCTGATAACGCCTGCGGATCTCCTCGCAAAGTTCTTCCTGCCCGGGAATCAGCGACTCATAGATCAGTTCTCCGTCCATGGCAATGCTGGGCAGTGATTTGGCCCGAAGCTCCCGGAATCGCTGAACCCCTTCGCGGGTACGCAAATCCCATTCTCTCACATCAATAAGTTCCTGAATTTCCTCCGGTAACACCTTTACCGATTCCGCCATATAGACGCAGGCGAGTCACTGATTGAAATCGGTCAGGAGTACATCCAAAACAATTTTTTGCATGATTTATTCCTCTTTGTCTGACAGTGGAAAGTGGAAAGTAATTCCTTCGGCAGGCTCATGGCAGGGAAATTCTTCGGACTTGAAAATCAATTTTTTCTCCATGTCCTTGCAACAGACCCCAGGCCAGTTTATCCGCTTCGCAGGATTTTCCCAGACTGATAAAATTCACGCCCCCGAGTTCCCAATGCCCCCACCGCTGAGGCTGGCTGAAAATGACAACCTGGGCACCAAACTGAGGGGTCATGGCTTCAAGCGCGGGAAATACAGTTTCATCCTGCAAGAAACAGGACAGATTGCAGACCATGTTCATTTCCAGAGCAAACGGCTCAAAATCTGAAAACCCGTGAAGCTGCATGATATATTCGCCAAAAAAGGCCATTGCCTGTTTCTCACCGATCTGAAAAGATAATACCTGGGGAAGGCGGAGGAGGTAATCCCTTTCCTTCTGGTATAGGGAAGGCAAATCGCGGGATTCCTCTCCAAAGGCATATTGCCGATCCTGTTCCCCCTGAACCGCCAGAAGCCTTTCTTTTTTAGCGTGTCGAAGAATATCCGTATTATTTCCCGAAGTACCGGTCAGATTTCCCACGCAACAGATTGCCTCGACACCGCTCTCCCGCATTTCGGGAATAAGCGTGCTCAGGACATGACTCCTCCCTTCGAGCTCTCCGATCAGAGCGATGCTATGTCTTGGCTGGCTGTCGGTAAAGACTTCAAAAGAGGCCGCGGGGGCAAGGTTTCCACACCTCGCGGCGGCAATTGCTTTGGACAACTGATCCGGGCAGGACGTATCATTCCTGCAAGTGATGCCGTCCAGTTGCGCCAATACGCTGTCAATGGGCTGTCCTGCCACCAGACGGCTGACCAGTTGGGCATTTCCCGGACATCCGCCACCCACAAATCGGACATCCTCAAGAAAATCTTCCCGAATACGGAAATGAATCTCCGGCGGGCAGACCCCCTGAGTTTTATAAACATAACGATTTTCTTCATTTTTCAGTTTCACAGAGAATACTCCTGTCAAAAAAAGCCGGATACAGAGAGGTAGTCAGGCATCCTGTATCAGATAACGATCCACACAGGCCCTGAGTTCTTCCTGATCAGGTGTTGTGTCAAAGACCAGTTCCCCCTCAATAAAGATGGAAGGCACGGGCGCAGGGCGTCCCAGATATTTCGAGAGTTCGGTAAAGCGCAACGCACCCTCCATGTTCTTAGTAATGATTTTTTCCCAATGCAAAGCCTCACCATAGTCTGATGCTACAGATTCGACCACCCGGGCCATATAGACGCAGGGGATTCATTGCTCACCTTCATGGAGAACTTCCAGATGAATTTTTTTCAGGTTCATATTCACAACTCCTCATCTCTCACCATTGGAAAGTATTTTTCAATGGCTTCTTCAATAGCTTCTTCCAATTCATGGCGGGGAGGGATTGCATCAAAGCACAGTTCTCCCTCAATAAAAAGGGAAGGCACGGGGGCAATCCGCAACGATTTATAGACACCTTCCTCTCCGAACAGCGACACGGAAAGCTCCAAAAATCGTTTTTTTCCTTCTCCCTTCATAAAATCAACCCGGGTGTATTTTACATGTTCCGCGTATTTGGGGAGAACCTCACGAACCGCCTCATCCATATAGAAGCATGGAAGACAGTAATCCGCTTTGTACATGACTTCGATCAATATTTTCATAGAAACTTGATGTTTGATGTTTGATGTTTGATGTTTGATGTT
>JAOZLU010000699.1 GCA_029934695.1 Desulfobacterales bacterium
AAAAGGCGTCAATGTGCTGTTTCAAAACCATGCCCAGAGAAAAACGGACTTCCGACGTGGTAAAAAACTGGGTACCAAGGACCATCTGATCGAATGGAAAAAACCGCCGAGAAAGCCGGTATGGTTGTCGGACGAACAATATAGGGCACTGCCTGAGGTCTTACAGTTCCGCGAGTTAGCCGTCGATGGTATCGTCTACGTCACCACTCTGTTGGAAGCGAAAAAATACCGCCGACAGGAACTGGCCAAACTCTACGCCGAACGCTGGACGATTGAACTGGATCTACGCAGCATCAAAACCAACATGGGCATGGAGATGTTGCGCTGCAAGAGTCCGGATATGGTGGAAAAGGAAATCGCTATTCATTTCCTGGCGTATAATCTGATTCGAGCCAGTTTGGCGCGAGCAGCAAGCCTGTTCGGAAAAAGACCGCGCCTTCTCAGCTTTAAATCGGCCATACAGTTGCTTACCCAAGCCGCTACGCAACTGACATATCTTTCTGCGAAGGCGTTGAAGTCATTCTCTCAAGCGCTACTGAAAGCTATGGCCTCAACACCGATAGCTATGGTAACAAAAGACGGTTGTGCCCGACTTATCCGCTTGAAATAAAAAGAATATTAAATTAATTCGTACCACAATAGTCTCACCTTTTTCCAACAAACTCTCCCCAATAATGCAAAAATCAATGACTTACAGAATGCAAGCCTAGCTTTTCAGTCTCTATAATGGGATAATTATGTATACTTTATGCGCATTATACATAACTGTCTCATTATGGCTAAAAAACCATCCTATCCGACTCTCATTCGACAATTACTCCAGTCAAATACCGTGTTGACACTTAAACAGATTCGGCACGAACTTTTGGGAAGACCGCGGAGCAGTTTATTCCGGGATTTGCAAAAGGTTGAGATACTCACCAGCTATTCACATGCTGGTCAGTACCACGCCCTTCAATCAGCCGTTACATTCAATAGGGACGGGCTGTGGTTTTATAATCACATCGCCTTCTCAAGACATGGGACGCTTAGAAACACACTGGTGGAGACAATCTCAAATTCACCTATTGGCATGACGCACAAAGAATTGAAGACCCTGTTGCGCATCCAGGTGCAAAACGCATTAACCCATCTGATCAAGACTAAGGAACTTCAGCGCCGCTCATCACCAGGACAAACTTTTGTTTACTTGAGCAACGAGGATTCACAGGCGCTAGAACAATGGCAAAAAAGACGGGCGCTAGATGATAAAGCCACCGGCGTTACCCTACCATCTGAGTCCATTATTATTGATATTCTGCTTGAGATTATTCGGGGGGATGAGCGTATCGTTGATGAGTCCGTGTTGGGTTCGCGATTGGAAAAACGGGGCATTGCCGTGCCGCAAAAGCAGCTAGTTTATGTTTTGACTTACTATGACATTAAAAAAAACTGATCATGAAATGGTAAGACTGCTCCGTTCAATGGTTGATCAACTATCGGACAGCATGAGCACCTGTTATCTTTTCCCGCAAAGACTGCAATTACATTTCCACCCGGTGGCATATCGGTGCAGTTGTTGCGCAGTTGAACTGCTTATTCACAAAACATCCCGTAAATCAGTAGTCACACTTGATGCTGGTGGATTCCAGGCAGTGGAGATTCAAAAAAAGTGTAAGCACTGTCAGAAGGTTTATCGTTCAGAGGAATTGCGTGCATTGACGCCACACGGAGCCACATTCGGTTTTGACGTGATCGAATATATCGGCAGGGCATTGTTTATCGGCTGCCGTGCTGAATCACAAATCCGCTCTGAGCTGGCGGTCAGGAATGTCGCTATTTCTGAGAGTGAGGTTAGTTTTCTAGGCAAACGCTTTATTGTTTATCTTATGCTGGCTCATCAAGCCAGCCATGAAGAGCTGAAACACCACATGGATTTAAAGGGTGGCTACATCCTGCACATGGACGGCACCTGTGAAGGTGACAGCCCGCATCTGTTCAGTTGCATCGACGGGTTGAGCAGCATCGTGTTGGGCAATAGAAAAATGCCGACAGAGGACAGCCAATATATTATCCCGCTGCTGCAACAGCTGAAATCAGACTATGGCATGCCCATCGGATGTGTCCATGATATGGGAAACGCCATCTTGAAATCCGTCAAACAGATTTTTCCCGGCATCGCTGATTTCATCTGCCATTTTCATTTTTTGCGGGATTTGGGCAAGGATCTGTTTGATTTTGAATACCGTACCATCCGCCGGTATACCCGTTCCTATAACGTCCAGGCGAAACTGAAAAAACTTTCAAAGCAGCTTAAATTGATTATTGATGAAGACAAGCAACTTTCTGACAGCCTGGCACGGTACTTAAGCCATCAGACAATCCCATGCGCTAAAGCAGGTCTGGCTCCGAGGCTGACGGCCTATTTGTTGATATCATGGGTCTTGGAATATAGCAGTGCAAGCCACGGGTTGGGGTTTCCGTTTGACCGACCACACCTCGAATTCTACCTGCGTTTGCAGGAAGCTTATCCAGTATTGAAGCAGTTAAAATTACAAGGGGTTGATGGCATTCCCCTTCTTGTAATGAGCCGGACGTTAACCGATCAGGCACTGAAGAAATTAGTACAAAACATTCAGGGTAAAATCCTTATCTTTGATGAATTGAGGGAAGCCATGAGGATCGCTTGCCCTGATAAAAACCGGGGGCTCAATGATAAGGGCGATGATGACATAAAGACCATCGAAAGCCGGGTGAGTAAATTTCGCCATTCATCTAAAATCACCGCACTGGCATCAAGCGACACCAGTTATCATAAAATGGTCAAACAGATCGACAAGTATTGGGGGAAGTTGTTTGCCGACCCCATTGAAGTAGAAACATCTTCTGGCAAACTGATGATCCAACCACAGAGGACGAATAATCTGATGGAGCAATCTTTTCGCTTTCTGAAGCGTGACCGGCGTAAAAAAAGTGGGCAGCATTCATTGGCAAAAACACTGAAGGGGATGTTGGCCGATACGCCATTGGTCAGGAATCTATCCAACCCGGAGTATGTTCGCATCTTGTTAAAGGGTAAAGATACACTTGCCGACCGATTTGCCGAGATTGATATTCAACTGGTTCGCCAGGAAGAGAAACAAAATGAGAGGCGCTGGCGAAAATATCCGAAAAGAATGTGCAGGCTGTTTAAAATCCCTCATCTACCTCAGAAAATGATGAATATCGCGGAAAACTGAGACTGCTATGGGTAAATCCAACCGCCTTTTGTTACCATAGAAATTATAATTAACTTTTTCTTGCAATTCAATCAGTTAGGATTTTGGGCGAACATGATCGATGCGGTTCGTTCCTCACCGGCATCCTACAAGTTCACCCCATTTGTATTGGATTATTGGAAAGCCACCAACCGCAAATCATAACCTATTGATTATAATAACTATATTTAATTCGAAAATCAGGCTTTGCTATGATG
>JAOZLU010001180.1 GCA_029934695.1 Desulfobacterales bacterium
TGCAAAAAATCGCTTCGCTTAATTTTTGCACTCCTTCTCATTTCTGCAAAAAATCGCTTCGCTTAATTTTTGCACTCCTTCTCATGTCTGTCCTCTCAGTTTTGCCCAGAGTGCCCCCAGATATTCATAAAATGCTCTTTCTGATTTGCGTAATCCTCCGCCCCCCGGATAAAAAGATTTGGGGGTCAGAAGCTGCTCCTTCTTAATCAGGTGTTCGGCTGCGGCAGGATGAGGATTCATTCCCTGTTTCCTGAACAAAGCCATTGCTCTGGGTAAGTGTGAGGCTGAGGTGACCAGGATAAACGGCTCATTTCCGACAATCTGTCTTACATTTTTTGCCTCATCCTTTGTGTCTTTGGAAAGAGATTCAATAATTATATCTCCTCCGTCAATTCCGATTGCCTTTGCAGTCTCAGCCATGGCTTCTGAAACGCCTTTGCCTGTCAGGATAAGTTTGCTCCCCGGATTCTCCCGGTATATTCGGATGCCTTCTACCAGACGCACAATTGAAGGGCTGCTGAGTTGGCTGGTTACAGGAATTCGGGAATTGAAAACACCCCCTCCCCCGAGGACAACAATAAATTCCGATGAAATTTCAGAATGATATGAAGTATATTGTTTTTCCAGAGGATTCAGAATAAGATGGGATGCAAATCTGCAACTCAGTAAATAAAGCACACATATTCCGAGAGATATGAGAATTTTTCCGGCCATCTGTTTTTTGGTGAACCAGAGGAAATATAATCCCAGAAATGAAATTCCAATACATATCGGCATCGGAAAGAAAAATGGCCCGATGATTTTTTTTAAAAGGAACATATATCGTTATTTGAGAGTAAAAAGTTGAAAGTTAATCCGAAACCCGGGTTTTCCCGACAGGGAAAGCACTATTTTTCGTGGGAAAAAGCCGTGAACGTACCCGTGAACGGAATATGCACGGGGGTTCATGGCATGTTTACGGGCCTTCCTTAATCCATTATAATCAGGATAAATACAAACACTTTAGATAAATTCGCTAAGAAAGTAAAGGAAAA
>JAOZLU010001181.1 GCA_029934695.1 Desulfobacterales bacterium
ATAAGAAATGTTCTCACAGATTTGCAAATTGACACAGGAATGAATCTTGCGGACGCGCACAGCAGGGGACAAAACGGAGAAGAGTATATTGGAGGGCAGGAGGTTGGCGGACTTATTTTCTCAATGGCTACAGGAATAAATCCCCGCGCTATCAACTTGGCTGGTAAGACTAATAAAAAGAGAGTGCTGAAGGGAATCCTCAAGGGGATGTCCATTAAAGAAGCCAAGTTTCTGATGTCAAAATGGGATAAGTCCACATATCCGACTCTTGCGGAAAGTATTCGTGATCATGCCAACAGGCATGGCTTTGGACATGATATATACCCAAGTATTTGAGAAAACCTGCAAACTTCAACAAAAGAAGAGTAATGCAGAAAAAAAACTTGGATGACGGAGCTGTTCGTTGGACGCGAGCGGATGGCGAATTTCTGATAGAGCGAAATGGTAAAATCGTTACATACGGATATAACTAAGAATGACTGAAATGATGAAAACCTTGCTCCAGATTATGCTGATAAAGATTGACGAAGAATATCAGTCTTGCCAACAAGATCGTCATAAGTTGCATAAACTGGAGTGGGAAGGAAAAGAATCTGAACCATCAGTTCTCGGAGAAGTGGAGGTGAGAGCTGATACTGTAATTGGTCTTGTAAAGACACACTTGAAAATCGGAGTTAAAGATAAAGGGGAAACAGTGGCTATGTTACAAAAATATAGCATTTACAATTCTCCGGTCTTACTCAGATGGTTACTTGAAGAAGGGAGGAACTTTAATCATTTTGCTTCATACATGACAAATATCGAACATTTGAGAATGACTTTTTTAGAGATGATGAATGCAGAAAAAAACTAACCAATCATTGCTTGTGTCAAGTTAAATCCAGACCGTCGAAATCGGGTGTAAGCCCGTGAAATTCGGTAATGTTACCCGGCGGGTGATCATTTTATAAATGAAAGTCCCGTCTGATCAAAGTTGAGCCGACAGATCAGCAGCCAACCCCGCAGGCAAACCCGGCAACGGGAGTCTGAAGCC
>JAOZLU010000700.1:0-1598 GCA_029934695.1 Desulfobacterales bacterium
GAACGGAGCGTTTTGCCGTTATTTTGGCAGGCAGCCTGATGAATTGCTTGGAAAACACTTTCTCCCTCTGATTCCAAAAGAGGATCATAAAATTATAAAAGCAGCTATGGCGGCACTGACCCCTGAAAATCCTGTCATCATGATTGAACATCGGGTTGTCCTGCCGAATGACGAAGTTCGCTGGCAACAATGGACAAACCGCATAACCTGTGATGAATCGGGTCAGGCTGTTGAATTTCAGGCTGTGGGACGGGACATCACCGCTGAAAAGGAGGTTGAGGATATACGGGAACGCCTGAATCAGCAACTGGAGCAGCGCGTTGAGGAGCGAACTCTGGAATTAAACCAAATCCGGGCCCGGCTGGAATTTATGCTGACCCACAGCCCGGCCGTTATTTACACCGCTGAACCGAACCATGAATTTGAGACCACGTTCATAAGCCGGAATTCAGAAAAAATTTATGGTTATTCACCTGATGAATATCGTGGTGTTCCTCATTTTCTGATGAATCCTGTTTCCCCGGAAAGTAATATTGATGAGGCAATTGAATGGACAAAGGATATTGACGAAGCAACAGAACAGATAAGCAGGAGTCTTTCGGAAAAGGGTTCTTTTGAAATCGAGTATTGTCTGCGAAACAGGAACGGCTCTTTATGCTGGATTCAGGACAGTGGCAGGCTGATTTATGATGATGCAGGAAACGCCTCGGAAGTGATCGGATGCATGACAGACATTACAAAGAGAAAACAGATGGAAGCGGAACGTCAGTCCCTGGCACGAAAGATTAAGAAATCAAAAAAACTGCTGCAAGCCATTACTGATTCCTCTCCGGATGTCATCATTGTCAGGGATCGCAACTTTCGTATTATTTCCATCAACAGGACTGCTTCGTACCTGATAAACAAGGAACCGAAAGAATTGGTTGGAAAAGATATGCGTGAGATCGGGCTTCCGAGTTTTCATCATCATGATGATGCTGTCTTTCAGGGCAGAACTGTTCATAAGATTCACGAATCTGTCATGCAGGACAGCACGGAAAAAATTGTGTTTGAAACATATAATATCCCGTTGTATGATCCTGATGGCCAGGTTGACAGCGTACTCATCTATGCGCGTGATATTACCGAGCGGGAGAGGGCCCGGCAGGAACTGGAGAAAGAGATACTGGAGCGCACGCTGTCTGAGGAGGAACTGGAAAAAAGCGAAGCCCGTTATCGTGCCATTGTTGAAGACCAGACAGAACTGATTTGCCGTTGTCTGCCAGACGGTGTCATTACTTATGTGAACAAAGCGTATTGCCGTTATTTTGGCATGCAGCCTGAAGAATTGATTGGAGAAGATATTTTCCCTCTGCTTCTCGAAGAGAATCGTGAATTTGTAAAAGCAACTATGGCAACGCTGACCCGTGAAAATCCTGTCATCACGGTTGAACGTAGGGGGATTCTGCCAGATGGCGAAGTTCGCTGGTACCAATGGATAATCCGCATGATTTGTGACGGATTGGGGCAGCCCGTTGAATTTCAGGCTGTGGGACGGGACATCACCGCTGAAAAGGAGGCTGAGGAACTGCGGGAACACCTGAATCAGCAATTGGAAG
>JAOZLU010000700.1:1698-3442 GCA_029934695.1 Desulfobacterales bacterium
TGTGAACAAAGCGTATTGCCGTTATTTTGGCATGCAGCCTGAAGAATTGGTTGGAAAACTTTTACCTGTGACTCGGGAAGAGAATCGTGAAATTGTAAAAGCAGCTATGGCATCGCTGACCCGTGAAAATCCTACAGGTACGTTTGAACTTAAGAGTGTTCTGCCCGATAGCGAAGTTCGCTGGTACCAATTTACAATCCGCATGATTTGTGATGAGCTGGATCAGACCGTCGAATTTCAGGGTGTGGGACGAGACCTCACCGCTGAAAAGACGATTTCATCGGAACGCCGCGAAATGGAAATAAAAATGCTTACCACCTCAAAATTGGCCACCCTCGGTGAGATGGCCACCGGCATGGCCCATGAGATCAATCAGCCGCTGAATTATATCAGCATTTTTCTGCAAAATTTGCAGGCTGATCCCCAGGTCAGAGCAGACTCGGTAAAACGTGCAAACAGGTGTGTGGATCGGATTACAGAAATTATTGATCATCTCCGCATGTTCGGGCGTTCTGACACAAAACGGGAAATGCCTGTGGATATTGGCACTGTATTGAATAACGCGCTTATTCTGATGCAGAACCAACTCCGGTCACTCGGAATTACTCTGGAACAAAATGTTCCTGACCACCTTCCCAAAATACTGGGTAATGAAAATCAGCTTGAACAAGTCCTGATTAATCTTTTTCAGAATGCCATGGATGCGCTTGACAGCAGACAGGGAGAGAAAAAAATCACGGTGGATGTGGCTGCCTCCGATGATGGCAAATCAGTTGTCATAAAATTCGCAGATAACGGCTCAGGCATGCCGGATCATGTCAGGGAAAAAATATTTGAGCCGTTCTACACCACCAAGAAAGTGGGCAAAGGCACAGGGCTGGGCCTCTCCATTGTCTATGGAATTATCACTGACATGGGCGGTTCTGTCTCCTGTGAATCAGAGGAAGGAGAAGGAACTGTGATAAAAATTGAAGGATTAAGAGTGAAGGATGAAGGATGAATCGTGGTCAGGAGAATATTATGCCATACGGTAAATTTGAATCAGTTGAGCAGGTCGCAGGTATTTTCAGCATTAAAGTAAAAGACGGTTCTGCAATTAACTGTAAAAGTATAGAAATACCTGAATTATTGTCAAACAACATCAAAAGAAGATTGCTGGACAGTCTGAGTTTCAGGAACGAAGCCACAGTATGCAACAAAGTAATTACTCCCATGTTGAATATAGTGGAAGAAAATAACAAACCTTTAAACGTCTGGATAGAAGAACCTTTCAATGTGGACAAAGAAAAAGGTTTGATGGGAGAACCAGATTATCTGATAGCACCTGCCACAGATTACGGTGGTATGGCATTACCACCACTTTGTATCATAGAGGCCAAGAAACAGGATTGGGATGAAGGATGGGCGCAGGCTTTGGCAGAAATGGTTGCTGCATCCATAAAAGGTGCCAATATATGCTACAGCATTGTGACTACAGGAAAAATATGGCAATTCAGCAAACTGGAAAGTAATATTTTCATAAAAGATCCTAATCAGATATCAGCTACGAGAGAATTACAGGTTGTATTTGATACGTTGAATTGGGTATTCAGCGAAATCAACACGGATTGAATTTAGTAAGGATATTGATAATTATCAGAGACTTGAAAAACAGGAGGGAAAAATGGGCGGCACAAAAAAGGCACTCAGGAAAAGGACACTGCCCGTCGGCAGTTCCGATTTCAGAGAGGTGCGTGAGGACGGT
>JAOZLU010000131.1:0-1148 GCA_029934695.1 Desulfobacterales bacterium
CAAATGAAAGATAACATGAAAATATTACTCCTTATATCAGTATTGTTCCCTGTTTTTTCTTATCCAGCCTATTCAATGGACATAAAAGAAATTTCAGAAAAATATGCCGAAAGCGTTGTGCTTGTGAAAACAGACAAAGGGACCGGAACCGGATTTTTTATCAATGCTTACGGCACTGTCTCAACCTGCTACCATGTGATTCAAAAAGCAGCCAAAATTGAGGTCAGATGGAATAATACGCTCGTCAGTGCCGAGGTGATCCATGTTGAAAAAAAATACGATCAGGCCCTGCTGAGTATATTCAGAGAGAATACGCCCTATCTGCCCGTTCAAAAGCATATTGTTGAACGTATTCCGGATCATCTGCTCAAAGCCTCGGACACTGTTGCGACCATGGGATATCCTTTTGCAGCGGAAGAACCTGCTGTCACGCTGGGAAAAATAACGGAAATTTATTACAGATATGAGGAAATGGGCGGCGTTGTCATTTCCGGTATGCTTGAGAATATCACTTATAAAACAGATATGCTGGTTCAGCCGGGAAATTCCGGCAGCCCGGTTTTTGACATGAACGGGATCGTCGTCGGCATGGCTACTGCGAAAATTGACTCGTCGGCAATGTCAGACCGTTCAGGAAAGAGCTTTGTCAATTCCATAGACAGGCTTTTTTCAAGAAAGGAACACCTGTTTCAATCTGCCCATCCTGAAAAGGGAGAGATGCAGCTTTATCAAGAGTCTGAGAAGTGTCTTGAGAATACAAATCCCTATTATTTCAAATATGTGAATTGTCGAAAAGATACACGGGATGCCTTTTGTTATGAATGTGCGAATACATCCTGCGGAGCAGTTGAGTATAAAGATGTGTTTGCCGGCAGCTTTCTGGGCATCCCTTTGTATGACTCTTGCAGACCCACGATTATCTCACGTCGCTTTCCGGACGGTACCATGCATTCCAAAAAATTTTATTGCTTTTTGCAACAGGTTGCAGGCAATGATGAATTGAAAAAATTGCTTGGAGGCAGGGGGGCTGGTTGCAAACCCCGTCCGGCAGAAGATGAATTGCTTGGAGGCAGGGGGGCTGATGGGGGCTGACAGGACGGGGTTGCAAACCCCGTCCGGCAGAAGATGAATTGCTTGGAGGCAGGGGG
>JAOZLU010000131.1:1248-5970 GCA_029934695.1 Desulfobacterales bacterium
AGGACGGGGTTGCAAACCCCGTCCGGCAGAAGATGAATTGCTTGGAGGCAGGGGGGCTGATGGGGGCTGACAGGACGGGGTTGCAAACCCCGTCCGGCAGAAGATGAATTGCTTGGAGGCAGGGGGCTGATGGGACGTGGTCGCAGGAATGGCTGGAGAAAACAGGCGGGCGGAAGCGTCTGCAGGCAGGATTAATAGGGTTCTCTCGGCCCATAGTCCATCGTGTTTTCCATCTGGATGGCCGCCTCGGAGAATTCCTCTATTTCTGTATAGTAAAGGGCACCGGCATCAATATCCCGTTCCTCGATAAAATCAACAAGGGGGCGTATGAACGGCAGCCTGTCCATGAGCGGAGCAATTCCGAACATGAAGATCAGAATAAGCATGATTGACAATAAAAGGTCCCGTACACCTTTAAATCTGATGGGCTGGGTTTCATCATTCGAATCATTTATATGTTCTCTTGTTTCCATAATATAAAAATCTCCAAATTCCAAATAAATCTCAAATTCCAATGTTCAAATCACAAATAAATCTCAAATCTCAATTTTGCTTATTTGAAATTTGGGTATTGAAATTTGTGATTTATTTGAAATTTGGATATTGGAATTTGTGATTTATTTTGCAAATCAGGGCTGCGACTTAAAGCCGCAGCCCGCAATACAAATACAGCTAAATCTTCGCTGTGATTTCAGGGAAGACCAGATAGAACATGATATAAGCCATTGTCAGCGTCAGAATCAGGTTCAGAGTCTGTCCGAACGCATAAAGGATAAGGGGTTTGCCGCCTGAGAAATATTCTTTGAGTTCCCGGAAATTGGTGGCAAGTCCGATGCTCGTAAAAGCCAGGCAAAAGAACCATCCCCTGAATATCTTTGACATTCCCCGTATGGCCCCGTGATCTATCAGAACATAGCCCACATCCTTTCCCATGGCCCCGTACAGGGACGAGAATATAATGGAAGCGGCAATGAAACCGATAACGAATTTGGGGAACCGGTGCCAGATTTCCATGACGCTGACCTTCTGGCCTTCAACACAGTCCACTTTTGCACACCAATAGACAGCCACACAGAAGGCAATGATACCGATAAGCACGTTCTGGATCATTTTGACGGTCGCGGCCACATACAGCGCACGGTCGCTCAGAAATGCGCCGGCAGCAGCCACAGCACCTGTGGCGTCAATCGTCCCGCCCATCCAGGCACCTCCCAGAACATGGGGTATTCCCACTGCCTTTATAAACGCAGGCATGACGATCATCATGACAGAGGTGAACACCAGTGAAAGTCCCACAGCCAGGGTCAGTTCTTCCTTCTTGGCACGACACGCGGCCGCCGTGGCAATCGCAGCAGACACACCGCACACAGACATGTCCGCAGAGATGGTGATATTGAGAGTTTTGGATGGAATTTTAATGACTTTCTGACCAAAAAGATATGTACTGATGAGTACGGTGGGCGTGACCACCCAGGCCACGAAAATGCCCGGCACACCAATGGAAAGAATCTTGCCAAACAGAATCTCCGCGCCCAGAAGCACCAGACCGGTCTTGATGTAATATTCTGTCTGCACAGCAGGCATGGCCCATTTCGGTGTTCCCACTGTGTTGCTGATAATAAGACCGAACAAAATGGCCCATGCTGCATATCCGATGCCGTAATGTTTCATTGTGGCATTGCTTGCAGCTGTATAAGCCAGAATAGCAATCAGGAACACAAATACAAAGCCTCTTACAAATTCCACAAAGGGCGTTCCCATCACCTGCATCCCAATACCGAAGAAAATTGCCATAAAAATCATAAGGCCAACAAGGTAAAAAATCTGGTTATACGACTTTGCCCCGGCCTTCTTTTTGGCTTTGGACGCTTTGGTGTGGGCAGAGTGCCAGGCATCAATGGCCTTGACTGCCTCGGCATTCAGGGCCTGATCTTTGAACCCTGCTGTTTCAGCAGCTTTTTCCGAAGCAGTTGCAAGAGCCAGGGCCTCTGCCTCTGCTTTTTTGGCTTCATCATATTTGGGTTTGGCCTTCTCGTTTTTGGCTGCTGTTCCCCCGTCACCCAGGAAAAATGCCTGGAAAGGGTTGCCGCTCCACTTGTGGGGTTTGCTCGTAAATTTTTTAATCCATTTTCCCGTAGCGGAACCTGTGGCCTTGAGCTTCTTTTTTGCATCCACAGCCCTGTACCACGCAACAGTTTTAAAAGGTGCCTTTTCCGACTCAGCCCTGAGCGTGGCATTGGCTTTGGCAATCTTATCCTCCATTCCCTCCGGCCCCTGAGGGAAATAAAGGAATATACCGAGGATGAGCAGCCCAAAACCGAGCCATATAGCCCAGTAATCCTCTTTTTTCCACAGATCGGAAATGCTGCTCGATGCCCGTTCTGTGACAAACTGTTCCTCTTTTTTGTTTTCTTCCATACTTTTTTTACTCCTTCTGGGAAAAATATTCCCATTTCAATGATTAAAAAAAAATACATGGCCATTCAATGGTCACACAAAATACGCAACGCGTAATCCGGGCAGGTCATCTGCCCAAACCGTGATTCCTGAAAAGTTAGGAACATATCAGCTTGTATGTATGACCCTTATGACTTTTTGTTATTTTTTGCAACATTTTTCTTAATCTTAAAGGTTTCCCGAAATTTTAGTTCTAATTTCCGAATCCTTTTATAGTAAGGCTTTGGAGATTTCTAACGCTGTAAGAGCCTTTTTTTATTCATTTTTCTGATGTGTATATTTTAACATGCTGATAATAAACGATTTTTTTAGAAACAGACGGACCGGCGTATCCGTATATTTTTAATGACGGTCAGTATATGAAGGATTGACAGACAGTCTTCAAACAAAATTCATGCCATGAAACAAAATTAAAAACCAAAAAAATTTCCCATTCTGAAATTTTTCTGATTCGCTGAATATAAAAATAAATTTAGTAAAAACAGCAGGTTAAGCATTGTAAAATCGTAGTGGGTTCAGATTTCAGGAGAAAAAATCGAATTTTCTGAAAAAAAACAATTTTTTCAGTTATTATATTGAATAAAAACGCAACCTGATTTTTTTCAGGATTTAAGGTTCATATATTATTGACAAACAAGAAATATTAATATACACAAGTTCCTTTACGCTTTACAGAGTATTTTAAAAGCAGGGAACTGATGACATTTTTATTTTGAAATATTTTTAAAAAACATAAAATAAATTCATTTGCCAGTTCACTTTGGCACAGAACAATTTTGCAAATTGTTTCATAAGACCTGCAAAGCTGTTCTGCAAATCAGAAAAAATGTGAACTGCTTTCAGCTTCTATGAAAAATGCCAATGAATTTGAATATAATTATGGCTTGATCCAATTGATGAGATACCTTAATAATTGTGTCAGACTTATTGATTTGCAAGCATGGATGATTTTACCAGATCATTCAGAAAAGAAAGGGGATGATACATTTTATTATTTAATTAAAGGAGTGTGTCATTTTTCCCCTTTTGTGTTAATAGTGAAGGATTTCTCAAATTATCAAACTTTAATTAAGTTGCGTTTATTTAACTGAAAAGGAGGTAACATTGGGCTTTGAATTTTACAAAGAGTCTTATGCCGGCAGCATAAAGGAAATCACCCTGGGAAAAGGGGACAAAGCCATTACCGTCGGCGGAGAGACATGCTATCCGTTCTATCTGTTTGAAGGGGATATGCCAAACAAACCCAGAATTGCAATGGAAATTTGGGATATGGTGCCGGAAGATTGGGCCGAGGCCGCATTGGCTCCTTTCAAAGACGTAGTTTCCGATCCGGCTGCCTGGGCAAAAAAATGCGTGGATGAATTCGGGGCTGACATGATTGTTCTTCAGCTCAAAAGCACCGATCCGAATGGAAATAACACCAGTGCCGATGATACTGCCGCCACTGTAAAAAAAGTCCTCGGCGCAATTGATGTGCCGCTGATTATATGGGGCACCGCCAGTATTGAAAAGGACGAAGAAGTTCTAAAGAAAATTTCAGAGGAATGCCAGGGAGAAAATCTGATCCTCGGCCCTGTGGAAGACAAAAACCACAAAGGAATCGGTGCTTCCGCCATGGGGTTTGGTCATACCCTGATTTCGTCTTCTCCCATTGATGTGAACCTTGCCAAACAGGTGAACATTCTTCTTGAGAATCTGGGCATGCCTATGGACAGAGTCATTGTTGACCCGACCACCGGCGGTCTGGGATACGGTATGGAATACTCCTATTCAGTCATGGAACGCCTCAGAATGGCGGCAATGGCTCAGGGAGATGACAAGCTCCAGTTCCCGATGATCAACAATCTGGGTAACGAAGTTTGGAAGTGCAAAGAAGCAAAACTGACTGCTGACGAAGCCCCGACTCTGGGCGACCCCGAAAAACGGGGAATCCTCATGGAAGCAACAGGTGCAGTGACTTATCTGATGGCTGGTTCGGATATTCTGATGATGAGACATCCTGAAGCCGTCCGTATGGTCAAGGCTTTTATTGATCTGCTGGCAGTCGGCGGATCAGCAAGTGACATAACAGGAGTCAGAAAACAGTTGGACGATGTTGACATTGACTTTGCATCGCTTGCACCCGAACCGGATCTGACCATTCCTGAAGAGAAAAAGAAAGCCGCACCCAAGGCAGCAGCACCGGCAGCTCCCAAGACAGCAGCACCGGCAGCTCCCAAGACAGCAGCACCGGCAGCTCCCAAGACACCGGCAGCTCCCAAGACA
>JAOZLU010000131.1:6070-13604 GCA_029934695.1 Desulfobacterales bacterium
CACCGGCAGCTCCCAAGACACCGGCAGCTCCCAAGACAGCTCCAGCAGCAGCTCCGAAAGTTGACGTTGAAGCTGATGCAAAAGCCAAAGCTGATGTCGAAGCCAAGACCAAAGCTGATGCTGAAGCAGCAGCCAAAGCCGATGCCGATGCACAGGCCAAGGCCAAAGCTGATGCCGAAGCCAAGGCCAAAGCCGACGCGGCAGCCAAGGTCAAGGCTGAAGCCGAGGCAGAAAAAGAGGCTGCAATGCAGGCAAGGGCAAAGAGGGAAGCTGAAGAAAGTGAGCTGAGACTGAAGAGAGTGGCAGATCGTGAGGCACTCGCTGCAAAGAGAGCGGAGTCTGAAGTTGATGAGGAAGTCCCCATGACTGCTGCAGCCGAGCAGAAAACCCAGTCAGAAAAAATACTGGACAAACTTAAATGGGTACACAGAAGAGTCCCGTTGTATTAATTGAAACTGGAAGCTGGAAGCGTAAACTTGAAACACAAACGCAAACTTCAAGTTTCAAATTCCAAATTCCAAAAAATAACCATGAGGAGGAACCTCTTATTATGGCAGTAGAGAAAAAAACAAAAGATGCCAAAGCCCCGAAATTGGCTGATCCGATAGCGGCATCCATTGATATTGCTACTCAGGAAATGATAGCGCACTCTCACAAACTTGGTATTGACACAGTTTTTGACAGAGCCGTTCAGATGAAACCCTGTAACATCGGAATGCAGGGCATATGCTGTAAGAACTGTGCCATGGGTCCCTGCCGTCTGCCCCTTCCCAAGGGCGGGATTGAAGGCGAGGACACAAGAAAAGGTCTGTGTGGCGCAACTGCAAACACCATTGCCGCACGCAACTTTATCCGGATGATCGCCGGGGGCGCTGCTGCTCATTCAGATCACGGACGATGTGTGGCAGAAGTGTTTATGTCCGCTGCAAGGAAAGAGACTGACGCATACAGGATAAAAGATACAAAGAAGCTTCTGTCCGTTGCCCCTCATCTCGGAGTGGCTGTCACCGTTGAGGAAGACGGTGAGGTGAAGGACAGGAATATTGATGAAATCGCTCTTGAAGTGGCAGAAAAAGCTCTGAACGAATGGGGCAAGGCAGAAGGTGAGCTTCTGTATGCGAAAAGAGCACCCGCGGCGCTTTATGAGAAATGGAAGAAACAAGGCGTAATTCCCAGGAACATTGACAGGGAAATCGTTGAGATCATGCACCGCACCCACATGGGCGTTGACCAGGATTACAAAAACCTGATCAAACAGGGCACCAGAGCATCTATTGCAGACGGATGGGGTGGATCCATGCTGGCAACCGATCTTCAGGATATTCTTTTCGGAACCCCGTATCCGCTTCAGTCCGAGGCCAATCTGGGCGTTATGAAGGAAGATCATGTCAACATTATCGTTCACGGACATGAGCCGGTCCTTTCCGAAATGATCATCGCTGTTTCCCAGAAACCGGAAATCGTGGAATATGCAAAAACAAAAGGTGCCAAGGGGATTCAGCTCAGCGGCATATGCTGTACAGCCAACGAAATGCTTCAGCGTCACGGTGTTCCGGCCGCAGGCACATTTCTGCAACAGGAACTTGCCATCATCACCGGCGCGTGCGACGCGATGGTGGTTGACATTCAGTGCATATTCCAGAATCTTGCCAACGTGGCAAAATGCTTCCATACCAAGCTGATCACCACCCATCCCATTGCAAAGATGGAGCAGGACAATGTGATCCACATTGAGTTTGATGAGCATCATGCCTTGGAAGACGCTGAGAAAATCATCCGGATGGGCATTGACAATTTTCAGAACCGCGGCAGCGAAGTGATGATTCCTCAGCATAAGGCCACCCAGATTGCAGGATTCGGTGTTGAGTCAGTCGAATACCATCTCGGGGGGACTTTCCGAGGCACTTTCTACACCCTGAATGACAATATCATCAACGGCAAAATCCGAGGGATTGCCGGAGTTGTGGGATGCAACAATGCCAGGTCAAAACATAATGAGGCTCATATTGAGGTTGTCAAAGAGCTTATCAAAAATGATGTTATCGTTCTTACCACCGGATGTAACGGTATCGCATGTGCAATGCACGGATTGCTGACACCTGAAGCCGCGGCAGTCTATTGCGGTCCCGGGCTGGCTGAAGTTTGTGAGACTGTGGGTATTCCTCCTGTTCTTCATCTGGGTTCCTGTGTTGACAACAGCCGTATTCTTCTGGCTGCCACAGAAGTTGTCAAAGCAGGCGGTCTTGGAAAAGATATCAGTGATCTGCCCGTGGCAGGAAGCGCACCCGAATGGATGAGTGAGAAGGCCATCAGTATCGGTCACTATTTTGTTTCTTCAGGTGTCTATACCGTTTTCGGACTCCATATGCCCACCTCGGGCGCACCCGTGTTCCATGACTATCTTTCCAAAGAATTGGAAAAACTCTACGGCGGCAAGTGGGATCTGGAACCTGATCCGATCAAACATGCGCGGCTGATGATCGCCCATATAGACAAGAAACGCAGAGAACTGGGCATTGACAGAGGCAAGGAAAGAGTCCTCATGGATATGGCTGACCGTCAGGCACTCGAAGCGTAATATTGGAAATGCAAACGCAAACGCAAACTGGACAACCCTCAAGTTTACGTTTACGTTTACGTTCCAAATCACAAAAGTACCTCAATGAAGGAGGAAAAGATATATGTCTAAGTTAATAGCGTTTGCAGCCATACAGGGCGGCTATAAAGTCGTTTCAGCTGCTGAAGGTGAATACCAGAAAGCTCTTGAAACTTTTGATGCAAGTTCGAAGATAGAATTCCCGAACACCGGTTATTACCTTCCGGTTATTTACTCTCTTACCGGAATGAAGGTTGAAACTCTTGAGGATATAAAGAAACCGCTGGAATTTGCCCGCGGTCTTCTTCCGCCGCATGTCAAAGGCGTAAACCATCTGCCCTATCTCGGGCCTCTTCTGGATGCCGGCATGGCCGGAATCTTCGCTTATGAGATTATCGAAGCTCTGCGCATTCTCAGGGAACCTGATTTTTATCTGCCCCAGGAAGATCCGGATATTGAAGCCGGAAAAATATGGGTGGGACCGGCAGACGATGTCATTCTCAGGAAAAGAGGCGTTGAGTTTGTTGACGGCAGCGCACCAGGTTTTGCAGCAATCGTCGGCGCGTGCCCCGATCCTGAGACAGCCAAGATGATTGTCGAGGATTATCAGAAGAAAAACCTCTATATTTTCTGCGCGGCAAATCATAATGGCACAACACTTATTGAGCAGCTGATTGAGGCGGGTGTTCAGATCGGATGGAATACCAGAATCGTGCCTTTCGGACCGGATATTTCCTCTGCTGTTTTCGCACTCGGTTTTGCAAACAGGGCGGCCATGGCCTTCGGCGGTGTTCAGCCCGGGGATTACAAGAAGATACTCCACTATAACAAAGAGCGCGTATTTGCATTTGTAAATGCTTTCGGAGACATCGGAACCGAATGGGGTGTTGCAGCAGCGGGCTGTGTGAACTGGGGTTTCCCAACCTTGGCCGACACTGATATTCCTGAGATTCTGCCGACCGGCATCTGCACTTATGAGCATGTTATCGCGAATGTGCCTCATGATGAAATCTGCCAGAGGTCTGTTGAAGTCAGGGGACTCAAGGTGACAGTTTCCGAAATCAGGATTCCCTGCTCATTCGGTCCTGCATTCGAGGGCGAGCGTGTCAGAGGGGCTGATCTTCACTGCCAGATGGGTGGCGGAAAGACCCAGGCCACTGAGCTTGTCAAGATGGTTGAGATGAGCGAGATTGAGGATGCAAAAGTGGAAGTCATCGGCCCTGATATCGGAGATCTGAAACCGGGAGACACCCTTCCCCTGGGTATTTCCATTCAGGTCGCGGGCCGTGAGATGCAGCCTGACTTTGAGCCGATCCTGGAACGTCAGATTCACCATCTGATCAATTACATTCAGGGAATCATGCATATCGGTCAGAGAGATATTGCATGGATACGCGTTGGCAAAGCTGCTGTGGACAAAGGCTTTACCATCAAAGACATCGGTGTTGTCCTTCATGCCAAATTCCATCAGGATTTCGGCAAGATTCTGGACAAGGTGCAGGTCACGCTTTACACCAATAAGGAAGATGTTGACGAACTGACGAAAAAAGCAAGGGCCGAATACAAGTTCAGAGATGAGCGTGTTGAGAAGATGACGGATGAGGATGAGGAGATTTACTACTCCTGCACCCTGTGCCAGTCATTTGCCCCCAACCATGTGTGTACGGTCAGCCCGGAAAGAACCGGACTGTGCGGCGCATACAACTGGATGGACTGCAAGGCATCTTATGAGATCAACCCCACCGGCCCGAACCAGCCTATTGAAAAGGGCGAATGTGTTGATCCTGTTCTGGGTCAGTGGAAAGGTGTCAATGACTTTGTTTATAAGGCATCCAGAGGGGCTGTCACCCATTATAATTTCTACTCAATGGTAATAGATCCCATGACCACCTGCGGTTGCTGCGAGTGCATTGCCGCAATGCTTCCGGCCTGCAACGGCGTGATGACGGTCGGCAGGGATTATTCCGGTGAGACTCCCTGCGGGATGAAGTTCACCACCCTTGCAGGTGTCATGGGCGGCGGCGCATCATCTCCTGGTTTTGTGGGCCACTCCAAGTTCAACATCACCCAGGGCAAGTTCATCAAGGGCGACGGCGGACTCCTCCGCATGGTATGGATGCCCAAGATACTCAAGGAGGAAATCAAAGAGAGAATTGACAAATGCGGCGCGGCACTTGGTGTTCCTGATCTGTACGATAAAATTGCAGATGAGACCGTGGGAATGACCGAGGAGGAGATTCTTCCCTTCCTTCAGGAAAAGGGCCATCCCGCACTTAATATGGAACCGCTGGTCGGATAACCTGGAAACGTAAACTGGAAACTTGGAACTGGAAATTTGATACTGACTGAGTTTAAGTTCCTGCCCTGAGCTTGTCGAAGGGTCCAGTTTCAAGTTCTTGCCCTGAGCTTGTCGAAGGGTCAATTTTATAAGGAGACAATAATGGCGTTAACCGGTATTCAGATTTTTAAGATGCTCCCCAAGACCAACTGTAAAGAATGCGGTGTGCCCACATGCCTTGCATTTGCTATGAATCTGGCATCGGGGAAGGCTGAACTTGACAGTTGCCCATATGTATCTGATGAGGCAAAAGAAAAGCTTGCAGAGGCTTCGGCCCCCCCGATCCGTCCTGTGAAAATCGGAAAAGGTGTGCGTGCCTTTACCACAGGCGGAGAGACCGTGATGTACCGTCACGAGAAGACCTTTTTTAATCCCACGGCTTTTGCCGCACTGGTGGGTTCGGATATCTCGGATGCTGATCTTGAGACCAAACTCAAGACATGGAATTCGTTTCAGTTTGAAAGGGTCGGTCTGAATCTCAGGCCGGAGCTTGTTGCCCTGAAAGATGCAAACGGGGACAAAGACGCATTTGCGAAAAAAGCAAAGACCATTGCGGAAACATCTGAGTTCAATGTCATACTGATGACAGAGAACGCTGATGTCATGAAGGCCGGCGTTGAGGCGTGCGGATTCAAAAAACCCCTGATGTATGCCGCGACCGCAGCCAACGCGGATGATTTCGGTGCGATTGCAAAAGAGAACGATCTTCCCCTTGCTGTCAGGGCCGATTCAATTGAGGAACTGCTTCCGCTGAGTGACAAACTCACGGGGATGGGTCTGAAAGACCTTGTGCTGGATCCGGGTTCCAGGGAGATGAAGCATTCCCTTGAGGATCATGTGGCACTCCGCCGTGCCGCACTCAAAAACGGAAACAGGACACTAGGATTTCCCACCATCACATTCCCATGCGAAATGGCCTCAAATCTGGATATGGAAACCCTGATTGCGGGAATGCATGTTGCCAAGTACGGCGGCGTTGTTGTGCTTTCCGATTTTATCGGAGAGAGCATTTTCCCGCTTCTTCTGGAACGGCTGAATATTTTTACTGATCCTCAGCGGCCTATGACGGTGACAGAAGGCATCTATCCCGTGGGTGATCCGGATGAAAATTCGCCGGTGCTTATCACCACCAACTTTGCACTGACCTATTTTATCGTATCCGGCGAAATTGAAGGTAGCAGGGTTCCCACCTGGCTGCTCATTAAGGATTCCGAAGGTCTGTCCGTAATGACCGCCTGGGCTGCCGGAAAATTCTCAGGCGATGATGTGGGAATTTTCGTGAAGAAGAGCGGTATCATGGACAAGGTCAAAAACACGGAACTGATCATTCCCGGGTATGCCGCAGCAATTGCCGGTGATGTTGAAGAGGAACTGCCCGGATGGGCCATAACCGTCGGCCCGAGAGAAGCAGCGCATATTCCGGCATTTCTTAAAGCAAAATAAAACTGGATGTTGGATGTTGGATGTTGGATGTTGGATGCTGGATGCTGGAAAACTGACCAACATCAAACATCAAACATCAAACATCATCAAACATCAAACATCAAGTATCAAGGAGAATTTTATGTTTCTTATTGGTGAAAGTTTAAATGTCATATCCACAAAGATCGGCAGGGCATTCAAGGAACGCGATCCCAAGCCGATTCAGGAGGAAGCTCTTTTTCAAAAAGAAAAAGGGATGGATTATATTGATATCAATCTGGGACCGGCCAAAAAAGACGGGCATGAGCTGATGCCGTGGGTTGTTCAGACGGTTCAGGAAGTTGTGTCGGATGTTCCGCTGGTATTGGACACCTCTAATATTGGTGCGATTGAGGCCGCACTCAAAGTCTATAAGCAGACAGACAAATCCGTGCTGATCAACTCTATCATGTGCCGGCCTGAACGGTATGAGAAGATGATACCGCTGGCAGCGGAATACAATGCAGATTTTATCGCACTGATGTGGGGACCTGACGGACTGCCGCGTGATGAAAATGAGCGTGCGGCCCTTTGTGTGGAACTCCTGTATGCTGCAAACGAAGCCGGCATTGAGAATGAGCGGATCTGGGTGGACGGCATCGTCACCCCCGTGAATATTCAGCAGCCCCAACTGATGAGTCTGATGGAGTTCCAGGGAATGATTCAGGATATCGCACCGGGTGCAAAGAGCACCTGCGGCCTGTCAAATATATCCAACGGCCCCCCGAGCAACCTGCGCCCCATCCTCAATCAGACATATATGGTCATGCTTGAGAAATACGGCATGTATTCAGTTATTTCAGATCCGCTGGACGATCAACTGACAGACATTGCCAAAGGAAAACGCCAGGATATCGTGGACCTGATATACAATATGATGGATGGAAACGATCCGGACATCAGCAGTCTTTCAAAAGAAATGCAGGATTATGCAAAAACAGTCAATGTGATTCTTGGAAAGACACTGTATTCTGATTCATGGCTTGAAATATAGTGTTTGATGTTTGATGCTGGATGTTTGATGCTTGATGCTGGATACACAACACATCAAACATCCAAACATCAAACATCCAAACATCAAACATCCAAACATCAAACATCAAACATCAAACATCAAACATCAAACATCAAACATCAAA
>JAOZLU010000701.1 GCA_029934695.1 Desulfobacterales bacterium
CATCAAACATCAAACATCAAACATCAAGCATCAAACATCAAACATCAAACATCAAACATCAAGCATCAAACATCAAACATCAGGCATCCTATCCGTCCGCTTTCATTTTTTCCACAATTTCATCTCTGACCCGCTCCCAGTCTTTGAGGGGCACCCGGCATGATCCCACGGTTCTGTGACCGCCGCCGCCGTATTTAAGCATCAAAGATCCGACATCAGTTTCTGATGTCCGGTTGATCACGCTGTGACCGCAGGTGAACAGCATATTCCGCTTCTCAGGTCCCCAGATAATTCTGATGGAAATGTTCTGTTCAGGGAACAAAACATATTCTTTGAAGCGGTTTCCTGTCACAATTTCTTCCAGACGATGAAGGTCAACGATGAGGACATTCCCGTTAACAACACCGTTCGCCTCAATCACCTTTTCATAGATTTTTTCCTGTTTGAAATACCGATCCATCCGTTCCTGAACATCCGGGACCGCCAAAATCTCGTAAATGCTCATGGTCCGACAGTAGTGAATCATGTCTTTCATGAACTGGTCCTGAAAAATGCGGTAGTCCTCATACTGGCCAAGTCCCGTGCGCGGGTCCATTATGAATGAAATCGCTATCCAGTCTGTAGGATATTCAATGTCAGGAGCGGTTAACTGTCCGCTGTCAGTCTTGTCAACGGCTTCCATCAGACCGATTTCATCAAATTTGGATAATCTGTCCGGGCCGCCGTAGTAATCGTATATCACTCTGGCGCAACTCGGAGATTTGCAACTCCTTCCTTTGAAATGGAACTGTTCATCCAGTTTGAGCCGTTCATCTTCGCTGGAATGGTGATCAAACCAAAGTCCGCAGTTTGGGACATAGGGAATATTTGCAAGGACGTCGTTTTCGGTAACCTCAATTTTGCCGTCCTGAACATCCCTCGGATGTACAAATTTGTATTCATCAATAATTCCGACTTCCGCCAGTAAGACCGCACACGCGAGACCATCGAAATCAATCCTTGTTATTAAGCGCATAATGGCTCCTCTGTAAATCCAATTATATGTAATGATTTCGTTTGTGCGTTTGTCAAGGTGGGTTGCGGATTTCGTTTTTTACTGCGTAAAAAATCGAAATCCTCCACCCACCCTACAACCCGGGATTTTCATCTGTGCGTATGTCATCGGCGAGCCGATGCTCCTTTACGATAGACTACTTCAAGAAAAAGTTCAGTTCGGAGTGCCGTCTGTCCTGCACATAAGGATTTCAGTTTTTCCGCACAAGACAGATGCCGCACCTCCAAAAAAATTTTCTTAAAAATTTCTGTTCAACAGATGGAAAAATTGTTTCAGACGAACACAGACGTAAAACAATTTTGCAAATTGTTTCAGACAAGCCGGCACAAACCATTTTTCAGCTTCTATAAAGGATGCCCAAATTTATTCCCATTTGTCAACACGATTGCATCCTTAAAGTTCATTCAGATATAGTAGAAGGTTGGGCTTGTCAAGAAAACTCGTCAGTGAAAAATCCAAAGTTAAAAGCGTATAACCCAAACAAAACACCTATGACAAGAATTTCCAACAGATATGTTTAATAAATCCATGCAGTCACACTTTGAATCGGGCTGTACTGAATTTCATTCCAACGCCCTTGTATTTGATATTTTTTCCTGATTATAACGAATTCACAACCTGCTGAGCCGGACACAGATGGCCGGAAATAAACTTTTATGTGTCCGCTTTTATCCTCCGGGCTTTTTCTTTGTGCTCTCTGTGTCTTTGTGTGAGATGCCGGCGTGAGACTCCCTGAATCCGTTATAATCAGATTTTTTCTTATAAAGACAATCCCCCTTTCATGGGTATAATTTTCGTTTGGACTGTTTCTGCGGGCTTGACAAATCCGACAGAATGAACAGCTTTGATTTGTCAATCCATTTTACAATCACAAGTACCTGTACAGAAGTTCCATAACATTTTCACACAAAGCCACAAAGAAGCCACATTTCTGTGTCTTCGCACCTTTGCGCGAAATATGAAATCATGGAAAACAAGGCAAAAATGAAATATTCACCCATCAATAAAAATCTGTTTATCCAAAACAGGGAAAGGTTTGTGAAGCATCTCAAGCCGAATTCTGTTGCTGTTTTCAATTCCAATGACATCATGCCCACCAGCGGAGACGGGGTAAGATCATTTATCCAGAATTCCGATATTTTCTGCCTGAGCGGGATTGATCAGGAGGAAAGTATTTTGATAATCTGCCCGGATGCCAAGGAGGAAAAGTACAAGGAAATCCTGTTTGTCAGAAAGACAGATGAAAAGATCGCTGTATGGGAGGGGCAGAAGCTCACTAAGGAAGGAGCCGCAGAGATTTCAGGAATAAAGCAGGTGCATTGGACTTCAGAATTTGAAAATATTTTCAAAGCGCTGGTTTTTGAGGCGGAATATATTTATTTGAACACCAACGAACATCTGCGCGCTGAAGTGACTGTGGAAACAAGGGATGAACGCTTCCTGAAACAGTGCATGGCCGCATTTCCTTTGCATAAATATGAACGGCTGGCATTGATTATGCAGAATCTGCGTACTGTCAAATCTTCCATTGAGATTCAACTGATACAGCAGGCATGTGATATCACAGAAAAGACCTTCCGTCGTCTGCTTGGTTTTATCAGACCGGGCGTGTGGGAATACGAGATAGAAGCTGAAATTTATCATGAATTCCTGCGAAACCGCTCAAGGGGGCCTGCATACCAGCCGATTGTGGCTTCCGGCACAAATTCATACATCCTGCATTATCTCACCAATGATCAGCAGTGCAAAGACGGGGACATGCTGCTGATGGATTTCGGGGCAGAATATGCCAATTACGCTTCTGATGTCACCCGCACAATTCCGGTAAACGGGCGTTTCACCAAAAGGCAGAAGGATGTTTATAACGCTGTGCTGCGGGTTCAGAAGGCTGCCATTGAAATGCTCAGGCCGGGAAATATTCTGGAAACATACAACAAGGAAGTCGGGAAAATAATGGAAAGCGAACTGATCCGGCTGGGCATCCTGGATCCCGACAAGGTAAAGGAACAGGATAAGGAAAAACCGCTTTACAAAAAATATTTCATGCATGGCACATCCCATCATCTTGGACTGGACGTGCATGATTACGGAAGCAAATACCGCAAATTCGAGGCAGGGATGGTACTTACCTGCGAGCCGGGCATTTACATCAGAGAGGAAGGCATCGGCGTCAGAATTGAAAATAACATTCTGATCACTTATGACGGGCCTGCTGATCTGACAAAAAATATTCCGGTGGAAGCGGAAGAGATTGAGGAACTGATGAACAGATGATTCTCGCATTACATTACAAAATTACAAAAGGAGTGCGGAAATGGAGCCGCTAGGCGGAATTTTCGCATATAGGCGGAATTTTCGCATTCAATATTACTGGTTCTG
>JAOZLU010000702.1:0-879 GCA_029934695.1 Desulfobacterales bacterium
ATGCTGATGATCCCCTTGTTTCAATCCTTGTTTTAATGGATAGCTGACTCAAACTCTTTTCACCATGTATTGTATCAATCATTGTACCGGGGTTTCAATCCTTGTTTTAATGGATAGCTGACTCAAACCAGTAGTTCCCCGGCCATCTCCGCTCCATTCTTGGTTTCAATCCTTGTTTTAATGGATAGCTGACTCAAACATGTAACACATCATGACATTGAATATCATCATTATGGGTTTCAATCCTTGTTTTAATGGATAGCTGACTCAAACTAAAACTTAGGGAAACACTGAAAGGGAGGAAAAAGAAGTTTCAATCCTTGTTTTAATGGATAGCTGACTCAAACACGAGTGCCCGGCATGCGGCGTAATCACCAATCATTTGTTTCAATCCTTGTTTTAATGGATAGCTGACTCAAACGTGAAAATAAGAAAGATGATTCTATTTTTGATATAAAGTTTCAATCCTTGTTTTAATGGATAGCTGACTCAAACATTGACGGCGTTGCTGGCAAAAGCCTGGATCTCCTGGTTTCAATCCTTGTTTTAATGGATAGCTGACTCAAACTTTTCAGTGTGGAATACATACTGTGCTCTCCATGGAGTTTCAATCCTTGTTTTAATGGATAGCTGACTCAAACAGATAGAGCATCTGGCGGTTCTGAATTTTCAGAATTGTTTCAATCCTTGTTTTAATGGATAGCTGACTCAAACGAAATGAACGCCTTTGACCCCAAAAAAGCTGACGGATGTTTCAATCCTTGTTTTAATGGATAGCTGACTCAAACAAAAAAATCCAATTGTCCCGATCAGGGACAGACAGGTTTCAATCCTTGTTTTAATGGATAGCTGACTCAAACAGGAGTTTACTCCTCTCTC
>JAOZLU010000702.1:979-3427 GCA_029934695.1 Desulfobacterales bacterium
TATCCCGGGCTTTTTAGTTTCAATCCTTGTTTTAATGGATAGCTGACTCAAACTTAATCATAATAATATTATTGTGAAGCGGAGTTGTGGTTTCAATCCTTGTTTTAATGGATAGCTGACTCAAACAATTTGCGATCCAACCAGAATCTCAGTTAGTCTGTTTAGTTTCAATCCTTGTTTTAATGGATAGCTGACTCAAACTAGGAGTTTACTCCTCTCTCTATCCCGGGCTTTTTAGTTTCAATCCTTGTTTTAATGGATAGCTGACTCAAACTTTATCATAATTTCCTCCTTTAACTTATTATATCTAGTTTCAATCCTTGTTTTAATGGATAGCTGACTCAAACCGCCGGCCATGCATCACAGGCTCAACGTAATTAGCGTTTCAATCCTTGTTTTAATGGATAGCTGACTCAAACGGTTTTCTGCGTGAAGTCCAGCTTTCGTACAGTTCGCGTTTCAATCCTTGTTTTAATGGATAGCTGACTCAAACCCCCTCCGCCAACAATTTCCTTGCTATCTGAGGGATGTTTCAATCCTTGTTTTAATGGATAGCTGACTCAAACTCGGAGATATTGATTATTCCGAAATCGGGAACCGGAGTTTCAATCCTTGTTTTAATGGATAGCTGACTCAAACCGCAAATCCTCTTTTAGCAAACCAAATATTAATAGTTTCAATCCTTGTTTTAATGGATAGCTGACTCAAACTATAGCTGTCAAGTTAGTTTCCATATCTTTGATGAGTTTCAATCCTTGTTTTAATGGATAGCTGACTCAAACCGGGAGGATATCCTGGCTGCCGAAAGCGATTTTTTGTTTCAATCCTTGTTTTAATGGATAGCTGACTCAAACACACACACTATTGTCGATTTTAGTGTGTGTTTTTGGTGTTTCAATCCTTGTTTTAATGGATAGCTGACTCAAACGAGAGCCAGCCCATCTGGGTCATTCCAGATGAGCGTGTTTCAATCCTTGTTTTAATGGATAGCTGACTCAAACAGGGGGGGACTGTCCGCAAATATGGGGGAAGCGTGTTTCAATCCTTGTTTTAATGGATAGCTGACTCAAACCAAAGGCCATCCTTCGGACGGTAGCCTCCGACCTTGTTTCAATCCTTGTTTTAATGGATAGCTGACTCAAACAGGCCCCCCAAAAGCCCTTTCTATAAGAACATGCCAAGTTTCAATCCTTGTTTTAATGGATAGCTGACTCAAACTCTTCCATCATTTTTACATCATCGAGTCTTATCACATGTTTCAATCCTTGTTTTAATGGATAGCTGACTCAAACGACAAGCCCCGAGTAAGCATCAGCCCAGCGAAAAAAAGTTTCAATCCTTGTTTTAATGGATAGCTGACTCAAACCTCAAAATAGATATCTCCGGAGATATTATTACAAATTGTTTCAATCCTTGTTTTAATGGATAGCTGACTCAAACAATAAGTCTGCAAAAGAGTTAAATTGTGATTGGTATGAGTTTCAATCCTTGTTTTAATGGATAGCTGACTCAAACTTGGGACTTGCAAGGGCAGGACAGCAAGGCGGGCACAGTTTCAATCCTTGTTTTAATGGATAGCTGACTCAAACTTTGATGATTGTAAGCCCTGCCAGTGGGATTTTTAGTTTCAATCCTTGTTTTAATGGATAGCTGACTCAAACTTTTTCTGGGAACTCCAATCCAGTCCCATGTTTCTGGTTTCAATCCTTGTTTTAATGGATAGCTGACTCAAACCCAGTTCACCAGCCCTTTGTTTTCTGTGTTGAGATTTTGTTTCAATCCTTGTTTTAATGGATAGCTGACTCAAACCAACATGCCTGTAAACTTCGCTACTGCCTGTTTCTTGTTTCAATCCTTGTTTTAATGGATAGCTGACTCAAACAGCAGCCAACTTGGCCACCTCGGGATCGCAGGGGAGTTTCAATCCTTGTTTTAATGGATAGCTGACTCAAACAATCATCAAGTAGGCGGAGCAATTGCTCGGAGCAATTCGTTTCAATCCTTGTTTTAATGGATAGCTGACTCAAACAGAAGGCAGTTGCCAAAGCTCAGAAAGTCTTGTCGTTTCAATCCTTGTTTTAATGGATAGCTGACTCAAACTTTGCCATCTTGATCTCCAAAATAACCGGCTCCATGTTTCAATCCTTGTTTTAATGGATAGCTGACTCAAACTACTGATTAGGCAGTTGTTAGGCAGTGGCCAGGAAGGTTTCAATCCTTGTTTTAATGGATAGCTGACTCAAACCGGAGCACGATGAGTGCTGTTTGAGCTGGGCTAATTAGTTTCAATCCTTGTTTTAATGGATAGCTGACTCAAACTGAACTGTCTTCAGACCTTTCAACTGCCTACGAATGGTTTCAATCCTTGTTTTAATGGATAGCTGACTCAAACTTGTAGCTTTCCGTTCGGAATACGGTTTGTTTCAGGAGTTTCAATCCTTGTTTTAA
>JAOZLU010001182.1 GCA_029934695.1 Desulfobacterales bacterium
CTGAATTTGAATCATGGAGAAAATTATACGCCATTTGAAAAACAGTGAGCATGTTTTAGTTACCTCTCATGTCAATCCGGACGGCGATGCCATCGGGTCACTGCTTGCCATGGGCCTCTCGCTTGATGCGTTGGGCAAAAAAACAACTTTTTACAATAAAAGCAAAATTCCGACTGTATATCGTTTTCTGCCTTATCTTGAGCGGATTGTCTCGAAAATTGAAGGCCGGAACCGGGAATTTGACACCGTTATTGTTCTTGATTGCGGCAATCTGCAACGGGTCGGAGATTTGTTTCAATCTCCAAATTTATTTTTACGTTTTCCAGTCATCATCAACATTGACCACCATATTACCAATACATATTTCGGTGATCTTCAACTGATTGATACGACAGCATGTGCCACAGCGGAAATCGTATATCGTCTGATAAGGGAAATGGCGGTTCCTGTTGACAAGGCGATTGCCACTTGCATATACACGGGAATTTTTACGGATACAGGCTCGTTCCGTTTTTCAAATACCAATAAGGCTGCTTTTGAAATCTGCAATGAAATGGTGTCTGTCGGCGTTGACCCGTACAATGTTGCAAAAAATGTCTATGGGACATATTCTCTGGGCCGTATAAAACTTTTGAACATGGCACTGGATTCCATTGAACTTTCATATAACGGCAAGCTGTCAATGATGACCGTCACCCGGAGAATGCTTGATGAAACTGGCACTCAGCCGGAGGATGTGGACGGGCTGATCCATTATGCCAGGCGGATACAGAATGTCAAAATTGCGGTTCTTTTGCAGGAATATCGGAATGAGGGAAAAACATCAGATACGTCTCCCAAGTCGAAAAAAATCGGGGGTAAAAAAAAGTTCCATGTCAGCCTCCGTTCCGACGGGACTGTGGATGTAGCGACAATCGCTGCCGATTTTGGAGGTGGCGGACACCATACCGCCGCAGGATTCAATACTGAATCTTCAATATCTGATTTGAAAAACAGAATCTTTAATTTGATGTTTGATGTTTGATGTT
>JAOZLU010001183.1 GCA_029934695.1 Desulfobacterales bacterium
TTGATGTTGGATGTTGGATGTTGGATGTTTGATGTTTGATGTTGGATGTTTGATGCTGGATGCTGGATGTTTGATGCTGGATGTTTGATGCTTGGGATTTATTTGGGATTTGGGATTTGATATTTGATATTTGGGATTTATTTGGTATCTGATGCTTGAAACTGATAATATAAAAGAATCCCTGCTGATTAAGGTGAGAGGGCTTTGCAGAAGTTTTGATGCTGTTGAAGATCGGCACTCGAAAACCGCCAAACGGGAACCGGGAACTGACAACCGTATTAATATCTTAAAAGACTTGAACTTTGATCTGGATGCAGGGGAAACTGTGGCGATTGTGGGATCATCCGGGATTGGCAAATCAACGCTTCTGCATATTCTTGGGACGCTTGACCGGCCGGACAGCGGGACTGTCTTATTCCGGCATGAAAATGTTTTTCTTTTTGACAACGGGCGATTGGCAAGGTTTCGTAACGAATCCGTTGGTTTTGTTTTCCAGTTCCATTATCTCCTTCCCGAGTTCAGCGCACTTGAAAATGCAATGATGCCGTTGCTCATCAAAGGACTGCCTAAGCAGACAGCCAGGGCAGCGGCTGAGGCGATACTTGTCCGGGTGGGACTTAAAGACAGGTTATCCCACAGAGTGGGCGAGCTTTCAGGAGGGGAGCAGCAACGGGTAGCTCTGGGAAGAGCACTGGTTCTGAAACCTGCGGTTCTTCTGGCGGATGAGCCTACCGGGAATCTGGATATGAAAAACAGTGAGCATGTTCACAACCTGCTGCTTGAACTGAACCGGGAGCTTTGTATGACATTGATTGTGGTGACACACAATATGGACCTTGCGGCATATATGTCACGACGGGTGACGCTTGCGGATGGGCAACTGGTGGAAGTGTCATAAAATGGAATGCGGGGCAAACTTTTTCATATCTGACAGATTTGCTGAACAGTACTATTCTTTCAGGCCGCAGTAGCAGTAGGGTGGGTGGAGGATTTCGATTTTTTACGCAGTAAAAAACGAAACCCGCAAC
>JAOZLU010000132.1 GCA_029934695.1 Desulfobacterales bacterium
ATCGAACATCGAACATCGAACATCGAACATCGAACATCGAACATCGAACATCAAGCATCGAACATCGAATGATATTTGTAATATGCCGCGCATGTTCCCTCACTGGAAACCATGCATGGCCCGACCGGATCCACAGGTGTGCAGCTTTTTTTGTAAAGGGGACATTCCAGAGGCGTTCTCAGTCCCGTGAGAATTTCACCGCACATACACCCCTTTGTCCTGATATCAGATTTCAGAGTCCTGATTTCAAATTTCCTCTGGGCATCAAAAGATGCGAATTTCTCCCTGATTTTCAGGCCGCTTTCCGGAATGATGCCGATGCCTCTCCAGGGCGTGTCAACAGTTTCAAAAACATCCTCCATGATTTTTCTCGCCTTCTCATTTCCGCTGTCGGTCACCGCGCGCTGATATCCGTTTTCCAGCCTTGCGTTACCGGATTCGATCTGTGAGATCAGCATGCATAATGCCTGCAGTATGTCGGCCGGCTCAAATCCGGCAACAACACAGGGTATCTGATATTTTTCAAAAAGAGGGAGATACGCGTTCATGCCGATAATCACGGAAACATGACCGGGAAGGATAAAGCCGTCTGTTCTCACTCCATTGATCTGCATCAGGGCGAACAGGGCCGGGGGAACCCGTTTATGGGCTGAAAAAACAGAATAATTGTTCAGTTTCATCTCTCTTGCGGAAAGAATGGACGCGGCGATGGTCGGTGCGGTGGTTTCAAAGCCCACGCCCAGAAAGACGATTTCTCTGCCGGGATTCTTCCTTGCGATCTCAAGCGCGTCAAAAGTGGAATAAACCACACGGATATCCCTGCCGTCCGCCCGTTCTCTCTGGAGGGAGGAATCTGTTCCCGGAACCCTCAGCAGATCCCCGAAGGTTGCCACGATAACGTCATCTGTCCCGGACAGTGCGATGAAAGCGTCAATCTCACCCTGTGCAGTGACGCATACCGGGCATCCGGGCCCGGAAAGGAGTGAGATCGTATCTGGCAGGACAGACCGGATACCGTTTCTGAAAATGGACGTGGTGTGGGTTCCGCAGACTTCCATCAGGCGGACCTGCTTCTGACTGATCTTCCGGATCTGTTCGGCCAATTTCCGGGAGATTTCCGAATTTCTGTATTCTTCTGTATGTTTGATAGACATAAAAATTCCGTTCTTTGCCAAAGCTTCGCTTTCTTGCTCCGGAGCAAAGTTTTGGCAAGCTGATTTTATGATTATTCTCGGTATATGGAAAATTTCTCTGGCTCCCTTCGGCAAGCTCAGGGGCCACAGAGAAAGCAATAAAAACTCTGTTTTTCTCTGTGCGGCCCCTGAGCGGTGTGCCGGCCCCTGAGCCTGTCGAAGGGTGTGCCCCGAATCCATACAATGGATACGGGTTTTACTGTCAAGGGGCTTCCTTATTTTTATCTGATTTCCCTATAGTTCTGTATCTGACCTTCGTGTACCATAAATTTTTGGAAATGTGAAACGGTTTTATCTTTTTTTATGAAAGAAAATTTCCCTTTAAGTGTCTATAATAAGTTGTCAGGAAATAATGTTCATTAAATGGATTGGGAGGTGATACGATAAAGAATATAACACATTTTGGCGGAACTTCAGTAAATTTGGCTGTAATATCTTTTATTATCAATAAAACAAATGAACGGAGGTAAGAACAATGAAAAAATGTATCGCATTGACAGCGGCCTTAATTGCTGCTTTTATGATTGGCGGAAGTGTTTATGCAGATGATGATGGGATGATGTGCGCCCAGGTGATCACTTATGGTCTGAACCCTGAAACCCTTGAATGGGAAATGTTTCCCACGCCTTGTGACGTTCCTGACGGATGGCGGGCTTCGATGACGCGGCCGGACAGTGACCCCCTTCAGGATACCGTTATCAATCCAAATGACGGTGACAGCGCAAAAGGCGACGAGGAGCCGCTTATTATTTATCCGAATGAAGACATGCCGATCATTGCTCCCAATCCTGACCTTGGCCAGAGCACTTTCACAGATGCGGATAACGGGAAGAGCATCACCCTCAGACAAGGCTATTCAATGCGTGTGGTTTTGGAAAGCAACCCCAGCACAGGCTTTATATGGACTGTAAAAGCATTGGATCGGGATATACTGGAAAATCTGGATAACAGATATGATTCCGACTGTGCATCCGATGATATCGCCGGGTGCGGGGGAAAGGAGATATGGGGATTTGTGGGCGCATCCGCGGGAATGACAACCCTTGAAATGGCTTATGCCCGGCCCTGGGAAGAAGGTCCGGCTGCCAAAACATTCACCCTGACAGTGGAAGTTGTCGCTTCTTCCGACGCGGAGAGGCCTGAACCGTTTTATCCTGAAATTGCCCTTCACGCTGATGCTCTCTGTAACGCGGATTACAGCGGCGACGGTGTGGTGGACAGGAAAGATGCTGTTGAGAAAAAAAGGAATGCGAACAGGGAATTCAGAACATGGAAAAGAGAATGCTGGCGTCCAAGAAAAGGCTGCGGTGATTACAATGGCGATGGCAGAACAGATCGGAAAGATCTGATCGGAAAAAGAAAGCATCAGAACGCGGAATTTAAAGATTGGAAGGCTGACTGCTGGAACGCGGGAATGAGGGTTCAAGTCTCTGAATCAGATGATATCAGCACAGGAGGCAAAGTCAGCGAATGCGGCGGTTTTGCTGCAAAAGAGACCGTCTTTGCAACGGAAGATCCGAATTGCAGAGATGAAAGGTTTATCTGGAGCTATGACGAGGCATCGCAGACCGTAACTTTCCTGGATGAAAACGTGCATCTCAACTGCTGCGGGAATCGCTCTGCAAGCATATCGCTGAATGAGAAAACAGGCGTTTATGAAATATATGAGACAGACAGGCCGGAGATGTCAGATGACGGCAACCCCATACGTTGCCGATGTATGTGTTTTTTTGACTTTCAGCTCGAACTGACGGACGTTGCCCCGGGGACAATCAATGTGGAAGTTTTCCGGGCGGTTGCTGAGAACAAAGAATCACTGTCAGATGTATGGAAAGGTGCATTGGACCTGGGCCGAGAGGATGGCTTTGAATTGGTGAAAGAAAACGTGGGCTGGTGTTATGAAGAACCGGAATGTCTGGAAAAGGAAATATGCGGGAACGGACTTGATGACAACTGCAATGATCAGGTTGATGAAGACTGCGGCAAATCCTGCGGCGGCATCATGGGGCTGGCCTGTTCCGAAGGTGAATTCTGCCTATTCGAGGAAGATACCTGTGACTGGAGGGATGATATGGGCATCTGCACGGTTGTTCCCCAAGTCTGTATGACA
Organism: Desulfobacterales bacterium; assembly: GCA_029934695.1. Lineage (GTDB taxonomy): Bacteria > Desulfobacterota > Desulfobacteria > Desulfobacterales > 4be13 > JAOZLU01. The sequence continues at coordinate 3,304 of JAOZLU010000132.1, forward strand.
GAATATGCGCCCGTATGCGGCTGCGACGGCAAAACATATTCCAATGAATGCGTTATGATGACGGTCGGGCAGTCCAAGATGAGTGAGGGACCGTGCGAGTAATTCATCTCTTTCCCTTCGCTAGACTCAGGGGCCCCTGAGCTTGTCGAAGGGTGATTACTTGCCAATTCTCAGCTTTTTCAGCCGATATCGGAGCGAGCGAATATTAATTCCGAGCAGTTTCGCTGCGTTGGTCTTTTTGTCCTTGGTCAGTTCAATTGCTTTCTCAATATAAGCCCTCTCAATTCCGTCCAAAATAGCGTCCAGCGAAACCCCATCCTCAACTGCATCCAAATCAAGGCCCCTGCCTTTTTCCTCTTCCATCCATGTCTGTTTGTGAATGGAAATCGAAAGGTTGTCCGGCAGAAGGATATTCGTGTTGCTGAGGGCCACGCTCCGCTCAATCAGATTCTCCAGCTCGCGGATATTGCCCGGGAAGTCATATTTGTTCAGCAGATCAATGGCGTAAGAAGAAATTTTTGTCATCTTCTTTCCCATTTCCTTTGAATATTTGTCAAGAAAATGCTGGGCAAGGATGCGAAGATCCTCTTTTCTTTCTCTGAGCGGCGGCACCCTTATTTCTATCACATTAAGGCGATAAAACAGGTCTTCCCTGAAACGTCCGGCAACAACCTCTTTCTCCAACTTTCTGTTGGTTGCAGAAATGATTCTGACATCCACTGAAATATTTTCGTTGCCGCCCACTGGTATAAACGCCTTATCCTGAACCACCTTGAGCAGTTTTACCTGTATGCTCGGAATCACTTCCCCGATCTCATCAAGAAAAACCGTGCCTTCGTGGGCAACTTCAAAAAGCCCTTTTTTGTCATTTTCGGCACCTGTGAACGCCCCTTTTTTGTGGCCGAAAAATTCGCTCTCCATGAGCATTTCGGGAATGCTTCCGCAATTGATTCCCACAAACTGGTTGCCCTTGCGGTCGCTCTTCTCATGGATGGCGCGGGCAATCAGTTCCTTGCCGGTTCCGCTTTCTCCGGTGATGAGGATATTGGTCGTGGTTTTGGCAACCTGTCGGATCATCTCATAAACATGCATCATTTTGGGGCTGTTTCCCACGATCCGGTCAAAATGCAGATTTTTTTTCAGCTCATCATCGAGAATCCGCTTTTCACGTGCGACGGTTCTCAGTTCCAAAGCCTTTGCGATGGTCTGCTTCAGCTCATTGTTGTCAAAAGGCTTGGGCAGATAATCATAAGCCCCTTCATTCATGGCCTCAACCGCTGTCTCTGCTGACGCATAAGCTGAGATCATAATGACAACTGTGTTAGGATTCTGTTTTTTTGAAGCTTTCAGCACTTCAAGGCCGGTGATATCTCCGAGCCGAATATCACACAGCAAAAGATCGAAATATGTTTTTTCAATCATTGAGATGGCATCGTAGCCATTTACCGCGCATGAAATCTTGTAGCCTTCCTTTTCCAGCATATATTCGAGCAGCTCTCTCATGCTGAGTTCATCATCCACAATCAGTATGTGGGGAAGGTTGACTGAGTTATGTGTTTCTGTTTGCATGAATGCTCGTCGTCTGTCTGAGGGTTATTTTCAATTTTTCATTTTGAACTTTCAACTTTTTCTCTGGAAAGCAGTAACGTCAGGTTCTGCCTGCATCCTTCTAAATTGAATAACATAACTGCATCCGAATTTCAATACCTTCCTGAAGAAAATAAAGGATGAGGGGATGAAGGATGAAATTTTGAAATACCTGAAGGGGTTGTTTATTGTCATTTGATTATATTATATGTTTTCATGATGTTGCCTTTTTATATTAAAAAAAAGTATATAGTCAGAGCCTGGGCTGATGAAAATGTCACAAACAGAGTTGCCAATTGTGATCCCGTTTTTGTTCCACCTAATTTTTTTAACTTAAAAATCAGTCGGTTACAAAATAGCCGGAACAAAAACGGGATCAGCTTTTTGAGAGCATCAACAACAGATTCATCACCCCAGTCAGAGTCTGCTCTGTTTTTAATTTAAGATTTCAAATAATCATTCATTATTTTTTAGTAATGTATGATTCTTATATACGGAAAATTTTACGGTTCCTCTGCCGGAATATGCGATATTTCGTGAATCATTTATGATACACGAGGCAGAGCCTCTCAGGATGCGTTCCCAGAGAACGAGTAAAAAGGAGCATTTCGGACCGTCAAAATACTCTTTCCACCCCATTGATCTCTCCTGTATTTTATGAGACTGTGTTTTTTCAAAACAATGAACAGATTCCGATTTTTGAAGCTTTTTTCCGATAATAGCTGATTTTTTGAACTCAAAGGAGACCCCCATGTCCCATTCACATTCCGAAACTACGAATATTATATGCCCGGGTGCCGGCAGGAAGTGTCAGTGGAAATCTGGCGCATTGTGGATACACAGGAACGCCCGGATTTGTCTGCCCGTATTCGTAAAAACGAAATTCATACAGTTATTCGCGGCAATTGCGGGCATAAAGGCCGGATCAATGCGCCTTTGCTGGTCAACGTGCCTGAAAAGGAGGCTCTGTTTTTTGTCAGAACTGAAAAGACCTCTGAAGTGGAAAATCGTAACACAAGGGCGATGCTTGTGAAAAAGTTGGCGGCTTCGTTTGAGGAAATTTCAGAATATTTGGATACTGTGGAGATTCTGGATCAGGATGAACTGCCGAGGGTGTTCAGGGAAAGCAATGAGAGGCCGGTTCAAAAGAGGGTGAGTTCGTCTGGAAAAAATAGTGCGGCAGGTATTGATATGCCGGGACAACTGCACCTTATTCTTTCTGAAATTTCCCAATTGTCCCAACTGAAAGACATGCCCCGGCGTGTGGAATTGTGCAGACAGGCGTTGATGTTGGTGAACAGGCATCAAAATCCACCACTCTGGGCTATGCTGTCTGGTGAATTGGGCAATAGTCTCCAACAAAAATCCCTTGGGTGATCGTGCGGACAACATCAAGGAGGCTATGGGATGCTGTGAGCAGGCTCTGGAGGTGAGGACACGGGATGGGCCGCCGCAAGATACACAGGGATTTGATAACAAGGAGGAATCATGTTTGACAACAGAGAAATTTTGGAAGCCGCAAGACGGCTGGCAGATGAACAGCCCCATTTGTTGGGCGATGATGCAAAACAAATTACAGAATGGCTGAACCAGACCCCGGAAAACGACCCGGAAGCTCTTAGGCAGACAGTCAATCTGTTGTTGGATCGGTTGAGCCGGCATTCCGAGGCATGGCAGGCCGTGTGCAGGGAAGTCGGTATTGATGAGGATAACAAGGACAGTAATACCAGACTTTCAGCATATTTCGATAACAGTCTGGGAGATCCACCTCCTATCCCGGCAAGCACAAAAATGGTCTGCCCGGAATGCGATTATCACCGAACCTTGCGGCAAAAAGGCCAGCGTCTTTTTTGCCCGAATTGCGATAAGCAACTGGTGCCGGAGGTTCAATCATCATAAAGCTGAATATTCGGCGAACCCCATATCCGCTTCCGCGGGATTGACAAATCCGGCGGTTCGGATTTGTCAATCCGAACCGGGCGAGGGTGGGTCTTACTTTAAAGGATTAATTATGTTTAAAGCCAAATTCGGGGCAAAACTGGCCGAAGGGCTGGCCGGACAATGGGCTGCCCAGCAACTCAGCCCGGCTCTGGTGTTCTGGGCCGGGGGTATTATTGCATGGTTATCTCATAACAAATGGAAGCTCCCGGAAATCTGCCTGCAAAATATCGACAACAGCCTAGTGTACATTGTCCTGGCAATGGGCGGCATTCTTCTGATTGCCATATCAGGCACGGTGATGCAGTGGCTTCAGACACCGGTCATCCGATTGGCCGAAGGATACTGGCCGCTTCGATTTTGCTTGGCCCGACAATTGAAAAAAGGCCTGAATTCCAAAGAAGAACAATGGGAAAAATTGGACAGCAGAGAGAACCGAACTGCCGAAGAACAGGCCGAGCTTGTCCGTCTGGACATGACTCTGAGCCGTTATCCGCTGGATAAACGCCTGCTGATGCCCACCACTCTGGGCAATCTGCTGCGATCTGCGGAAGAATATCCCAGGGTCCGGTACGGCTTGGACACAATCGTATGCTGGCCTCGGTTGTGGCTGCTGATGCCCGATGAGACCCTTGAAGTGCTTTCCGAAGCACGGGAGGAACTCAACTCATGCGCCCGTCTGATGCTCTGGAGCATTTTCTTCCTAATCTGGATCCTCTGGACAGACTGGGCAGTTCTGTCGTTGCTCATTTTTCCAATAGCTTATATGAGAATGCTCAAAGCGGCAGACACTTACGGAGAACTGATCCGGGCGGCATTTGACCTGCACCGTTTCAAACTCTATGAGTCCCTGAAATGGCCCCTGCCCCCGGGACCAAAGGAGGAGAAGGAACGGGGGGAACAACTGACCGAATATCTGTCCCGAGGTACCGGAGCAGACAGTATTCGATTCAGAGAGGAAAACCCGTGAGCAGACATCATGTTTGTAGAACCAGCCAGACATCGCCATTCAGAGGCCCGCAGGGCCGCCATGTTTGCAGAATCAGCCAGACACCGCCATTCAGAGGCCCGTAGGGCCGCCATGTTTGTAGACTACAAACATGCCGACATCCTGTGAATCCCGGTTCAGACAATATGCCGCTCAGAAAATCCCTGCCTATCTCACAAAAGGTATTCCCAGGTCTTTGCAGATTTTTCTTGTCAGAAAGTCGTTTATTTCATTATGCCTCGGAACCGCAGACCGTTTGCCTGATCCTGTATGATACCACCATGAATGACTTCCGCCTTCTCTGAGAAGATCGCAGCCCTTCGAGCGGAGATACCGTATGAATTTTGTCCGTTTCATATTGCGATCTGCTCTGCCTGCCAATCATTCCCTGCCGCGGCGATTGCCTCCTGTCTGTTGAATTCCAAAGCCTCCTTCAGTGTGACGCCGAGGCTTTTCATCAGTTCCTCCCGGGTGGGTTCCTGGCAGTTCACACCCGGAATCTCCTCTATCCAGCCTATCCACCAGTTTCCGTCCTTTTTGACGATGGCGGTATATAAGTTGTTCATATTTCACTCCTTCAGCGTCCGAACCGGGATAATCAGGATTCAGGGATTCTCAGGATGAGCCATTTGCAATCCTGGTCATCCTCAAATCCTGTGAATCCCGGTTCAGGATTCAGGGATTCCCAAGATGAGCCATTTGCAATCCCGGTCATCCTTAAATCCTGTGAATCCCGGATCAGTTCATCATAAGTGTAATCCGCCGCATGAACCGCAGGCACAGTTAAGATGACTGTCGCAAAAAGAAAACATGCTGCGAAAATTATGCCTTTCATCATTTGTGCTGTTCTTTTCATTGTTTTATTCCTCCTTTTGGTTTTAACCCCCGATATCAATGTCGGGGCTGATAGTGAAAGCAGGCTGAAGCCAGCTATATAAAGGATCAATGCGCTTTAGCGTACTTTCGCTTTTAACCGGGGGATTTATCCCTCAGCTTGCCTTGCCTATATTCACGTTACCGTCCAGTTAATCACATCCAGCCCCTCAACATTCTCCAAATGAGCATCTCTTGTGAGGAGGGGAACATCAAATTCCAGGCAGACAGCCGCAATCCAGATGTCATTTTCAGGAATCGGGCGACCGATTTTTCTGAGCTTGTAACGCACGGATGCATAGCGGGCAGTGATGTTTTCATCAATCGCAATAAATGTGGAATACATCAGAAATTTACGAACCGCATCCTTATTCTCGCTAATCCGCTGACTGTTCAGTGCGCCGTAAAGCAGTTCTCCTATAACCGGAGCAGGCACAAGAATGACATCCGCCGCCTTTATTCGTGTGCATACTTGGGAAACGCCGGCTCTGTATGCAATGACTGCGTTTGTATCAACTGCTATTTTACCATTCTCCTTCAATTTTTGAAAACTTCTTGTCAATCGTGTTTTGCATTTCTTCGGCTTCTTCCGGGGTCAGTGTCCCGATCAGCTCGTTCAGTCCTTTTTTTTCAGGGGGACAGAGAATGATCCATGCTTTCTTGCTCTTCCCCAATCCCTCTATGGGATACAACGGCTTAAAAACACTGTCTTCGTATATGACTTCGATCATTCGGTTCATGGTAATTTTTCCTCTTCTCATCATGTTCGTCTATACGGGTTAAGCCGGTTAAGCCCGACTCTCTCAGAAAATCCCTGCTGCGCTTCCCGTAAAGTGACATACCAGGGCCATGCACAATCCCAGGTATTCACGCTCACTGTCTGAACCGGAATTTTCAGGATTCAGGGATTCCCAAGATGAGCCGCCCTGATCTGAGCCTGTCTGATGCGTGCCTTTATTGTGGTCAGCAGTTTGTTGTACTGAATCAGTTCCGTTGTCATTGAAATCCTTTGTTTTCTTTGTCATCGGTTATGTTCAAACCTGCATTCCGGCAATAAATTGCCAGGCTATTTTAGAGCGTCCCTAGTACAGCAAATCATAAATTCGTCCTCCCCCCTTATCAGGGGATAAACCACTGAAGTTATTAAGAGCCGGATGGGGACGAATTTATGATTTGGTGTAATAGTAGACTGCACACTTGTTCATTCCTCTCAATTTTATCCACTCTGCACAACTGCGGGAACTACGGGTGATGGTTGGGATTCTCCACTACAAGACCTTCAGCCCGGGCAATGGAAATCAGGCGGTCATCGGCACAGGCAAAGGTGAGTGGCGGTCTGCCGTTTCGGAGCAGTTCACAGTTAAGCAGCCACGCCGTTGCCAGATGTACTGCGTCATAAGCACGCAGGGGATGTCTGCCTGACATCCGGCAGGCCGTGCCAACTGTTGCCGGCATCACATCGGTAATGACATATTTGTAAGTGATGTCATAATCAAAAGCTGTCAGCAGCCTGCTGTATGCCTCGGATGCCAGTGTCCCCTCCCGCTTCACCCATCCGCTTCCGATTTCCGCCACATAATGTTTTACCAGGGCACTGGTGTCAAAGTATGCGGTTTCCATCACTGCTCACGCTCTGAGATGATGATTTCCGAAAGCGGCCTGCCCGGCGCTTTTCCCAGGGTTTCAGCAAGTCTGCCGCGTTCTTCTTCAGATACAGGATCAGGCGGGGAGTGTGTTGACCGATGATGATGTGTCAGTCTGGCTCCGACCATGATCTGAATGATTTCATTTCTTTCCTCTGCCTGTTGTTCCGAATGTGTCTGCTTTTTCTGCCGAATCCATCGCTGTATGCCTTCAAAGGAATCGCAGTCCAGAATATGTTCTCCCAGTTCCATCAGTTCCTCGGAACTCAGCTCTTCCAGCCGGCCGGTCAGCCCTTCAGGGGAGATATGATATTTTTTGGCAAGCAGCCGGTTCACAATCGTTATATGTCCTTCCTGAAACGCTTTGCTTCTCATATATTGTGCGAGCATTGCAACCCCCTTTTTTGTTTCCTGATATGAAATTTTCCGCTCCCTCAGTGATTTTGGCAAAACATCAATGGAACTGAGCAGGGCCACTGAAACCAGTTGGAACAGACCCGTTTACACCTCATAAAGTTCGAGTAGCCGGAGGAGAGGTTGTATTTGTATTTTTGCATAATTTCTCCCTTCTTAATGGTATATGTTCTGATGCATGATTCTGTCCAATATCATAATGTCCGTATATGTCAAACAAAAAAACAAAAAAGGCAGGACTCTCTGACAGCCGCTCTGCCTCTAACTGGTTTGCTGACAGCCGGATATTTACCTCAGTTCCGCCGCAACCTGCAATCCGTAGATCGCCTCTGACAGCCCGATTCTGTCATCGCCGTCCGCATCAACTTTTTCGTCATAATCCGGTCGGATTAACCCGCGGGTGTCAATGCCGGAAAGAACCTTCAGGGCGAGAATGGCATCAGTCAGGTTCGCCTCGCCGTCATTGTTCAGGTCGCCTGTTACTTTCACTGGTTTGCCGGAGATCGCTTTCCCGTAATGAAAGGTCAGGATGCAGTTTCCGGTGACAGGTCATTTTCCGTTATAATCAGTCATTTTCCTTTATATTTCTGTACATTCAGAGCCTTCCAATTCAACATCGGATGATGTCTGATACTTTGTGCCAGTTCCCTGTCATCCGTGATTAACGAGGGCCTGATTTCACCGTAATCAATGAGCATGTTTAAAAATTCCAACTCGGCTTTTTCAAAAGGGAGTACTATGGCAAGAGCCTCCTGACATTCTTCAATCAGACGTTTTCCCCATCTGGCAGGCTTACTGATTTTTTCCAGAAAATCCTTCCTAAGCACCGGAATCAGATGGTTTTCAATATCTCCCGCATCAAAAATGAGATCATGAATATCCTACAGTTGAATGTTTTCTGTCACTCTCCTGAAAAATTTCCTCCCACTGCTCATTATCGTACCATAGTTCGGCAACAAGTCCCTCTCTGTCGGGAACGCTTGCAATGGTTATTGTCATTTGTTCATTCATGGTTCAATAAATCCTATAAAATTGCCGTATGCATCGTAACGGATGCCCTCGCCATTCGGGGTTCTGATATCTGTGATTTCGCCGAATCGGGCATGACCGACGCCGGGTATGACTACAGTCCGAACCGGGATTTTCAGGATTCAGGGATTCTCAAGATGAGCCATTTGCAATCCTGGTCATCCTCAAATCCTGTGAATCCCGGTTCAGATCGTGGGAAAAAGAAAATGTTTCGTGTGTCAAGTCTCAGCATTGATAATCGGCATTCCTCCCGAAAACGGCGGCATGGGAGTGTAAAATATTCGTTGTTCAAAAGCATTCAGGATTTCATCGGGAAGCGGCTCGAAAAATTCGGGCGGAACCCTGAATTTTCCTTTGGCAGAACCGGGTTTTCGGGGAGAAGCAGATTGAATAACAGGCAGAATTCTTGCCACGGGCCTGCCATGGCGGGCGATGACGATCTCCTCACCCTTTTCAACGGATGTAATCAGTTGCAAAAAATTTGTCTCTGCTTCGCGGATGTTTATTTGGAGCATGGCATTCCTCCTATATTTTAGAAATATCTGATCTGAGATGTTGCATACATCATAACCTGCATGATGTCAAGGATTATATGAAAATGGCACAGGCTTCCGGCCTGTGATCTGTCCGTGGGAATGTGGTGGGAGATTCGATCTGTATGATCAAGTGTGCAAAGATAAAAAAAAGCTCCCGCCAGCCTGATAAAGCACTGACGGGAGTTTTTCATGTTCACCCGGGAAAGCTAACAGCCGTTCACGACATACATGATGTCAAGGATGGTGATGCATCCGTCGTCATCAAAATCATAAAAAGCGTCATAGCCCTCATCTCCCTCACAGGTGTTCCAGAGTGAGGAGATTTTTTCGATGTCGATGTCGTCACGCACACCGTCGCCGTTAAAGTCGCATCCGATTCTCACTTCCGGGACTTCAAAACGGATGGTCCCGCCTTCTGTGAATGAAGATGCGGACACTTCGGTTTTGAAGACTTCGTGCGGTCCGATGACAAACGGCTCTTCCTGTGACACGAGTTCTGTGCCGCCCTGAAAGCCTTTGATCTCCAGATGACAGAGGCCGCCGTCTCCGATGGCCCGCAGCACGATGCGGTATTCGCCCTCATCCAGTGCGGGGAGAGAGACGATCTGATGACCGTTCTCGTCAGTCTCGAAGCTTGCGCCCGGAATGTAACCGCCTTCCTTGCCGATGACACGGCCCTGGGGATCATAGACCAGAAGGTCTGCCGGGGATTTCAGGGTGATGGTGATCCATTTTGTGTCAGGATCCGGGGGAGACACTTCAATGTGTTCCACCACTTCCGACCCGAGTCCCTCAAGTCTCCAGTCCTCGGCCAGTCCCAGTTCGGGATTGTCCAATGTCGGCGCATATACTGTCACACCGGTGAAGTGGACGATGAGATCGTTGTAATCCCGGTCACTGTTGGCGGAGAGCAGCATGTCCTCATAAGCAATGGCATTCCGGAACTCTTCGTCGCCGTCTCTGATCTTTGCGATCTGGCCGAAATACATCTGATGTTCCGGGTTGGCCGATGCAAGTGAGAAGATCGGGCGGATATGGGAATTGCTTGTTCCGGGGTTATCATAAAGCGTCTGCATGGTGGAATTCGGCACAAGAATCGTTGCAAAGGTGTCACCCGGAACCATGGTGCAGGTCTTCACGCCTTTGTAGTCGCCCCTGTTGCGATCAGGCTCGCTGCCGCTGCCAAGCTGGCCGCTGAAGCGTGCGCCCTGGGTTCTGTCAGATACCACGATGCAGCCTTCCTCACTCT
>JAOZLU010000703.1:0-1411 GCA_029934695.1 Desulfobacterales bacterium
CTTTGAAAGACAAAGAGTGTTTTAAGAAGTTTCATATTTCGGCAAATACGGTGGAATGCTTTTAATTGATTTCGGCAATGTGCGGGTCTTTGACGCAAAATGTCAATATCCTGCTTATGCAAAAAGCCGCCAATCAAAAACAGAAACATAATCAGATGCTCTTATGCCGGATTGACAATGACTTCAATCTGACAGAGCCGCTTGCCGAGTATGTCAGTATGGCTGAAAAACCCCCCGGTTAGACCACTCCCCGGTTTTTGATGCGTTTTCAATTCCTTCCATTGATTCGGGCGGCCCGATAAAAACCAGCACATTTTTGTGATGAATGCTGTCTTCCGGGATTTCTGATTCCTCAATGGTCCAGTCTCCCATGACATAATTGAATAAATATATTTTGCCCTTTTCTTCTGCAAACCCTTTGGCACGCACAACAGAGGCGGGCAGACTTTCGGCCATTGCCTCAATCTGTTTAAGATGATCCCCTGACCATTGATAAGTGACGGACATCAGTTGGTCTGGCGGTGTGATCTCAAGGTCAGGGCTATCTAACAGGTCATCAAGAAATTTTTCAAGATCATCGTCTGAGAGCAGGGGTGTCTTATCTTTTTTCGGGATGGTGTCTTCCTGAACTGCCTCACCCTGTTTTTCGGGAAAAAGAAACTGCTCCAATGGTATATCCGCGTAAGTGGTTTCAAAGAATAACGGGTCAGGATGAAATTCATGAACCACCTTTCTGATTTCTTCGATAGCATCGGAAGAGGCGAGGTCTGTCTTGTTGATGATAAACAATGTGGAAGAGGCAATCTGTTTTTCCAATGAAGCATACACATTATAGGCATCTATAAAATGCATGGCGTCAAGAAGACAAAACTGTTCCGCAAACTGAAACCGGTCATTGAATATGGGAAGTTTCAAATCCCGCTTCAAGTCAGAAGGATTGGCAACGCCTGTTGATTCTATCAGAAGAACATCAGGCTGAACAGTTGCACTCAGTTCGTAAAGACCCTTGATGAAATCGGTTTTGACGCAGACACAGAATATGGAGCCTTTGCTGATTTCCATCATGTCTATGTCGTCGCCCTCCACCAATGTGCCGTCAATGCCGATCTCTCCGAATTCGTTCATCAGAATCGTAAGTTTCATATCCTTGGGAAACTTGTCAATGATACGATTCAGAAAGGTGGTTTTCCCGCTGCCCAGAAAACCGGTAATCAAATATACACGAGTAATATCAGTCATGATCTCTCCGTTAAATTTTTTGGGAAAAAGGAGTACTGAAATATCATATCACAACCAGATTGTCAAACATTTTTTTCAAAGCTTTGTCCTCAGTTTCCGGAGTGCTGAAATGGAATTTTGACACCCCGGAAGGGAAAATGACTCCTCCGGGTGCTAAAATTTCATTTCAGCA
>JAOZLU010000703.1:1511-3422 GCA_029934695.1 Desulfobacterales bacterium
GATCAGACAACAACCCTGAGATGCATATTCTCAGGTTCTTCTGACCAATTTATAACTGCTGTCTGTTCAGGAGGCATTTCCTGACCGTCTTTTTCTGCATAATGGATTAAAGATCGCAGCATATCGGCCCCGTCTTTCAGCAAATCCGCAATATTCTCTTTTTTCACCCATATTCCTTTTCTGAGAAACACAGGCCCCAGCTCGCCTGTCAGCAGGTTAAACAGTTTGATTCTGACCATTCCCTCCTTATGCGTATCACCGGCTGCGTCTTCTTCCTGATAAGTTATTCCGCTCCGGAAAGCGGAGAGATAACTTCCCCGTCGGAATGTCGAGCCGACCAGTCCGGGCATCGCGGCTGAGAGGGCCATTGCGGAACCGTCTTTCACCAATGCAGTTTCCACGTCGTCAACTGGTTTGCCGTCGAGAAAGATGGTTTTGATCCGTTCTGCCAGATAATCAGCCTCAATTTTATATTGTTCGCACAATAAGTTTTTAATGCTTCTCCCTGCCAGAGTTTTTATCTGGAATCCCTGTTGAAAAATAGGGGAAAAAGATGAAAAATTTTCTTTGCCGAGCTTCAATAACAGTGTGCCATGCATAAAATCTTTCAATTTTACCTCCTCTATTTCTGTTTCCAGACAGGACTTCGTTTCTCCAGAAAAGCACTTATCCCTTCCCCTGCATCTTCCGTGGAGCACAGACGGGCAAAGGCTTCGTTCATATATTCGAAGGATTTGTAATAATCCAGATCCGCTGCCGAATAGAATGCCTTTTTGGCGATCTGCAACGCCAGCGGACTCTTTCCCGCCAGAATCACAGCCCATTCACGGGTTTTTCTGTCCAAATCAGCTTCAGGTATGACCCGGTTGACAAGCCCCATGCTGAGTGCCTCCCCGGCCGGGATCAGGTCTCCGTAAAACAACAGTTCAAGGGCTTTTTTTCTTCCCACGGAACGAGTGACGGGAATCACCGGCCCGATGCAGTTGAGTCCCACATTGATGGCGGTCAGTCCCAGACGTGCATTTTCACCAGCTATTGCGAGGTCGGCTGCTGCCACCAGACCGGCTCCGTTAGCCGCGGCAACGCCGTGTACCTGGGCAATCACAGGCTTGCTCATATGGCTGATGGTAATCAGCGGGTTTTCCATGCACTCTATCCAGTCCCGATACTCCGTGACACTTTTATTTTTAAAATCGCTCACATCTATACCGGCGCAGAATACCTTGCCTGCTCCTTTCAGGATAATGACCCTCACCTGACTTTCCGCGTCAAGTTCCCTGAGGGTCTGATCAAGTTCTTTCGCCAGCGGAATATTGAATGTGTTCAGGCTGGCCGGACGGTTCAGTATTATTTCACCGACAAAATCATCTCCGATTTCAACAATAATATTTTCGTAATTCATGCTGTTACTCCTTTTGTATATTCCTGATTCTGACAGATTTTGTGGTCTGAATCCTTTTTCAACCTTTTCAAACCACAGAGGAGACACAGAGAGCCGCGGAGTTTACGCAGTTCTCTGTGACTCCTCTGTGTTCTGTCAGCTGTCTGAAATTATACAGAACCACAAAATCAGTCAGAACCAGAAATGCTATATGTAATCTGAAAAAATTTCAATTCAAGGTGATGTCCGCGATAATTTGCGTAATCACTGTCGGGCTGTTGACATTATGAATAAGATAGGCTATATTAAAATTTTTGTCAAGCACCACTTTTTGTATGATATTTACTTACAGGTATGTGAACCGGAAAGTTTACCATTTTTTCAAGTATATGGCATAATATTTGCGCTGAAGATTTAAACTGTTGAAATAATTCGATAAAAACAATCCTTGAATTTGACTGATAAATATGATATTTAATTTTTGGAAGATTATTCCGGCAATCTTGATGATGAGGCAAAAATATTACAGA
>JAOZLU010001184.1 GCA_029934695.1 Desulfobacterales bacterium
GGGTTGCAAACCCCGTCCGGCGCAGGGAAATATATTGTCTGGAGCAGATAGTCAGCTACTATGCGCCGGCTTATCGCCAGAAAGATGAGGTGTCAGATCCCGTGATACCGGAAAGAGGGCCCAGCACGACACCCTCAGACAAAACCATTCCCTTTGAAACGCTTTTTCTGAATGAAGTAAGAAATGCCTGTGCCCAGATGCAGTTTGTCAGAAGATTGCTTGAGAAACTGAAAACCATTGCGGAAATACAATCAAATGTTGAGGAATGATCTGCAAAGTGCGTAAAAGTGCGGCAACAAACAGAAAGGAAAACTTATGAGGAGCGTTTTACGCAAAAAAATCGGCATCGAAAAACAGATTGATGATTTCCTTGATCAGATAAGTGAGGCCGGTCTTCTTTTCAAATCCGGGGTTGACCTCTATCTGAGAGGACAGACAGATGCCTTTCAAGATAAAATTGAGAGTATTTCCGAAACCGAGCATAAGGGGGATATATTACGCCGCTACATTGAAGAGCAGTTGTACCTCCGCACCCTGATACCCGAGTCAAGAGGAGATGTGCTTGATCTTCTGGAAAACATGGATTCCCTGCTGGACCGGTTCAAAGGGGCGATGTGGCGTTTTGAAATCGAACATATTCAGATAAAACCTGAATTTCACGACGACTTCAGGGAACTGATCGTCAGTGTGGTGGAATCGGTTGAGGCCATTGTCCGTTCTGTCAGAGCTTTTTTCAAGGACATATCTCTGGTTGCAGACCACATGCACAAGGTTTCCTTCTGGGAGACGGAGGCTGACAAGGTTTCCACAAGGTTGCAGCGTACTATTTTCAGACAGGAAGATTTGAAACTCAGTCACAGGATGCAGTTGTGCGATTTTGTGAGGCATGTGGACAAAATTGCGGACAGGGCAGAGGATGTGGCTGACAAGCTGAGTATCTTTGTCATCAAGCGGTCTCTTTAAGGCGATTTCTAAAAAAGAACATCCCACTACCACTAAGATGTAGGGTGGGTGGAGCGCAGCGCAA
>JAOZLU010001185.1 GCA_029934695.1 Desulfobacterales bacterium
TCTGGCCGCATGAACAGGATATATGCCCCGATACTCTGTATATTGATTCAAAAAAAGCAGATCGCCGAATCTGCGTTGAAACTGGAGGAGGCGTGGCGAAAAGAACTGAACCCGGATGATGATGAGGTCGGGGTGTTCAGGGTCGCTGTGCAGAATCCTGAATAGGATGAAATAAAAGTTGTCAAAAGTTAACCTGCATGTTATCTTTACTGCATGGAAAAAATAATTGAGATAAATTTTTATGAAACTGAGAGCGGCAGAAAACCTGCGGAAGATTTTCTGGACAGTCTGAATTCAAAGGCGGCTCGGAAAATGACATAGGTTATGGAGGTTATCGAAGAGCGTCAGGGCAATGTTCACGGAAAATATTTTGAAAAACTGAAGCACACCGACGATATATGGGAAGTGAAAGCAAAATGCGGCGGCAATGAATACAGGATTCCGGATTCACAGATGAAAAAAATATTCTGTTTTTGGTTCACGGATTTCAGAAAAAAAGCCGGAAGACTCCGAAAAAGGATATTGACACTGCCGAAATAAGAAAGAAAGACCATCTGAGGAGATTCGGAAATGAGTGATCTGAAAAAATATATTGAAAAACGGAAAGCACTGGACAAAGTTTTTGCCGAAAATTATGAGGAAGGCTATCATGATTTCAAAATAGGAGTTATGGTAAGAGAGGCGAGGCGGCAGGCAGGTCTGACGCAGAAGCAGCTGGCCGACCGGATTCGGGTAAAACCGCCTCTTATTTCCCGGCTTGAAAACAATGCCGGGGATGTCAGACTGTCAACTTTGCACAAAATAGCATCAGGTCTGAACCTGAAACTGAACGTATGTTTAAGTGCTGTGTCATAATTTGGTGGATTCTCAGCCCGCTGAATGAAACATTTTAAGTGGAGAAATGAAAAATCTGCTTTGGAACTGGAGCAGATGTGGCGAAAAGAACTGAGTCCGTGTATCATTTTAATATTCAACTTTATGGAAAGGATTTTTAATGCCAGCAATATCAATGTTTTATGGAATTATC
>JAOZLU010000704.1 GCA_029934695.1 Desulfobacterales bacterium
CCACAGATTCAGCCGATTCCACAGATATGACAGCCGCAAGCCCCGACATCAATGTCGGGGCTGATAGCCAAAGCAGGCTGAAGCCAGCTGACATGACAGTACGCTTCAGCCTACTTGAGCTTTCAGCCGGGAGATTGATCTCCCGGCTTTGAGATTCCAGCGTTTAATCAGAAATCATTTTCAGTAAATGTTGCTGACGCAACTTTGCTCTCATAGTCTGCCCCCTGATCTTTTCAGGTATCTTCACCCCTCGTTTTATCGCATCAGGATTTAATTTGTCTCTGTTCCTGAGAGCCAATATAAGCCCCCATTGTTCGTCCAGGTCAAGCTTCTTTAAAGGCTTTCTGTAGTAATATTCGGCAGCGCTTTGAAAACCGAGTGTATTACTCCCTTCTATCAAAGGCGCCGCAGCTATGTATGCCTTGAGAATATCTTCTTTTCTGTAGTATCTGTTCATGAGGAGTGCGTAAATGACCTGCCTGAATTTCCTGATCCATCTGGATGAATTTCTGTGGTTCAGGTAACATAATGCCGCAACCTGCATATCTATCGTTGAAGCGCCTGTGACAACACGTCTGCTTGAAATATTCTCTTTAAGGCTATACCAGGCTTGTCTCCAGTTTACCCCCCTGTGATGAAGAAACAAGTCATCCTCCTGTGCAAGAATCCCTGCGATCAACATGACGGGGATGCTGTTCTTTGCCAGCTTGCAACCGCAGACGGATAGCGGTTTCTTATTTATCGTTGCGCTGGCATGAATAAATTCATAAAAAATATATCCGCCGGAAAGAGACACCAGTATGAGAAAAAAGCAGATCGCTTTGGCCCCGGTTGAAAAATTTCCTTTCATTTTTCTTTGAATAACCTTGCAGTCTCAGCCACCCTCCTGCCGAAATCATTCGGCTTCGGTCTCTGATTTGGCTGACGTTCGAGACCACCGGCACGGAACAGGCCCGTCGAATAGAGCGTGCCGAGTATGTCAGGCCGGTGATCAATGGGAAATCCCGCTTTTGCCCAACGGGTCTGCATGATCCTCAGATAAGCCGCCGCATAGAGAACATTTGACGAGTCATCCATCAGCTTGTCAATCAAATCTTCAGGACTTAGGCTGACTTGCAGGATATTCTGGTACCGCTTACCCGGATAAAAGCGGCTCGCTGCATTGTGCAACTGAACCTCGATGAAGTAAGCGGTTTTCAGTTTGATCTGGCAGAATCCCAAAGAGCTGTTTCTGCCGGCCTTTGCGATGGCCACATCCATGGTATCATCAGTCCAGTCATAGTTCAGTGTGCGTTCAGCATGTATAATGGCTGAAAGATATTGAGGATTCACATCGAACTTCCGGGCCGCGTTCCGAATCATGGATTGCCGCTCCCTGATTTTTGCCATCGTCAGATCAGGCGGTTCCGCAAAAGCGGCATCCTGAAGCAAAAGAGATAAGAACAAAGCCGGGGCCAGAAAAAGTCCCCGGCTGATTTCAGTAATATTACACATCATACTTACTTTGCCAGTTCGGAAAAGTCTATGAACGCGAAATCAAAGAGCTGTTCTTCGGGTGAGTCCTTTCGGCTTACGCGCAGACAACTGTCTTTATACCTTTTAAACCGGATGACAACATTGGTAAACTCAAAGTCATCCCCGAAAGACTCGATTTCCAGGGTATTCCTTCCCTTCGAGAGCAGGCTGGTGTCAAAAAGGAACGTCACCGTGCCGAAGGAGCCGTCCGCAGGTGCGGAATCCAAGATGGCGATCTGATGACCATTGACAGAGAGGGTATTATCAGATTGCAGTCCTTTGGCGAAAAGGCTGATCTCGGCCTGGGAGAAACCCAGATGGAAGCTGTCAACATCAAAATCCTCGGTGTAAACCAGCCCTTCTGTTCGCTTCTGGAACTGGGAGTTTATCGCGCCGCTGTAGTCGTCATCACCGAGGTGATGAACGGTCGGTTCGATTTCCAGAATTACTGTATCATCCGGAATCGCTTCCATGACAAAATCCACGATATACTCGGACGCGCCGGTCTTGGTAATGTTCTGACTTCCGGGCACAAACCCTTCTCTGACAGCAAGTATCGCAAGGGTCCCCGGGAGGTCTTCATCAGACACATCCAGACTGTATCTGCCGTCCTGTCCCGAAAAGACCTCTATCGGTCCGTCCTCCAGGGGTATTTTGAGCTTGACCCCTGAGAGCGGCTGCTGATCCTCGCCGGTGACCTGACCGGTGATTCTGACGGTATCGGAAGCAATCCAGAACTCATGCCTGATATACCTGTCATCCAGAATAGTCGTTCCCTTTTCATCATAGCTGCTGTCGCTGGGAAGATCGGAATAAACCTCAATATCCGGGACAGAGACATGGAAATAATTCACATCCACCCGCCCGCTGGCGTCAAACCAGACTTTGACAAAAAGGTCAGGATTGTTCCTGCTTCCCCAGCCCACATCATTGGGGCTGGCATAGAAATATCCCCAGAGAACCTCGTGTCCTCCGGCTGTGAGGGAATTTCCTCCTTCATACCAGACCGCGTCAATAGGCCCGCCATCTGTATTGATAACAGAGCCTATCCTGAGATTGTTGACTGTGGGATAACCTGACGGATTCCCTGAAGGATAATACCACGGCGAGGCAATGCCATCTTCATAATTTTCATCGCTATGGCTCAGGCCGTTTTCATACCATTGCCGGATGTATCTTTTTGACATGGTTGTGATGCCGTGTTCGTCGGCCGTGCCGTCATATTCATAATCCGAATACACGTCTATCTCCGGAACCGACACATGGAAGAAATTGACATCCGTTCTGCCGCTGGCGTCAAACCAGATTTTGACAAACAGGTCAGGATTTTCTTTGCTTCCCCAGCTCACATCATCGGGGCTGGCATAGAAATATCCCCAGATCACCCGAGCTCCGCCAGCCATGGTGTCATCGCCACCCTGCTGCCATACTGCTTCAATGGGGCCTTTGTCCTCTGTTTGGATGACTGCTCTGATCCAGAGGTCGGGGGTGACGAGATGGCCTGTTTCCGGCGTGATCGTTGTCTTTCTGGTCAGCGTGAATGGTTCCCATCCGCCGTCGGCTATACTGCAATCTTCATGGATAGTGTGATTATACCATTGACCTTGAAGCGTGTTACCGTCTTCTGACAACGTGAGCGTCAGGTCTTCCCATATAATCCACTGGTCCGGGCAACGTGATCGGAAAGTTCCGCAAAAGAGTCCATATACTTTACCTGTAATAGTTTGATCTGTGAGGGTTCCGTACAAAGCTTGGTCACCAACTTTATAACCGCAGTCATCTATCATCCATGTACTGAGCTTGGTAAATGTCGCATTCACCTGTTGGCCGTTTTGCAAAATACTCATTTCCCCCCAGTCTTCATGAACCCAAAGGCCGCTCAGGTCAGGGACAGACTCACCGCCGC
>JAOZLU010000133.1:0-7050 GCA_029934695.1 Desulfobacterales bacterium
ATTTAAGACTTTTGCTGGATGAATTAAAAAAAATTGGTGTTGATTTTGAATTATGGATAAATGGTTCATTTGCTACAAAAAAACCTGATCCCAACGACATTGACATAGCAGCATTTTTTTCACCAGATCAATTCCATACCTGATGACAAGAAACATCTTTTAGTCAATTTTTATCATAATCCAGACGACATAAAAATCAGATATCATTGTGATACATATATGTTAGCAAATGTTCATCAAAAAGTTAAAGAACATTGGGGCAAATTATTTGGAAGTTCTAAGCAAGGTATTCCTAAAGGTATCCCTAAATTATCAATAAAAGCAATGGTATGAAATATTATGAATAATACAAATATATCAGAAAAATATATTGATGAAGCGAAGGATATAAAATTGCTTTATCATGAGCTTCTGTCTGATGATCCTGACAATTTTGCTTATAAAATAAGCATAAAATCCACTGAGAAACATATCAAAGAACTTCAATATCAATTGAAACGGGAACAGGAAAAAATAAATCCAGACCTTTGGGATCGGGTCATGCGAAATTTAATAATGCTAGCCAGAAGAACCGGATGAGGCAAATCCTCACGTCAAATCCTCACGTCCGAGTCTGCGTCTTCGTCAGTCCGACTTTCAGTTTTCAGCTTCCCTTTGCTGACGAGGATGATCAGAAATTTGTTGACTGTGCCGTTTGCGGCAGTGCCAACTTTCTGATTACAAATGACAAACATTATCCTGAAAGATATCCAGTTTCCGAAAGTCAGAGTGATCAAAGCAGAGACATTCATTGAAAAATTTGCTGATTATAACGCTTTTAGGGGAGGCCTGAAATCAGCCCTGCATCGCACCTTTTTAACCACAAAGGGCACAAAGGGGGCACAAAGGGCACAAAGCTTGAACCTGCACGTTCGGCCGGATCTGTCTGAGGGCAGATGCGGGAGCCTCCCCTGAATCCGTTATAATCAGAAATTATTTAAAAAACGATACGGGCAAACAGGTCGCAACATCACAAAACGAATGACAGAAAAGATGAGGAACTGTGTCAGCGTGGGTGAGATGCAGGCAAAGCTGTTGCAGAAAATTGAGGAACTGACGCTGCATGTCATTGAGCAGAGTAAGGAACTGAGGCAGTTGAAAGATGAAAATGAGATGTTGAAGAAAGAAGTTGCAGGCGTTCAAAAAAGCTTGCAGAGTGCCGAATAAGCCAAAACAGGATGACACGAATTTTTTAACACATATCCGTAAGAATTCGTGCTGTCCTGCTTAAAAAAATATCTGAGTATGAATCGGAGGAATTGCACAAATTGGAAAAGGTCATTTCCCTTATGGCAACATTCCCTTCTGCCTGACTAACATCAATCATGCTACAATACTAAGGAGCAAACATGCCAGTTATATCACGTTTTTATGGAATCGCTGTCTTTATGAACTACCGAGAGCATGAACCCCCACATTTTCACGTCGTGTATCAGGACCAGGAAATCAGTGTCGAAATAAAGACAGGGATTGTCGAAGGAAAAATGTCGAAACGGGCACTTCGCATGGTGTTTGAATGGGCAGAACTTCATCACGACGAATTGCTCGAAAATTGGGAACGTGTCCGAACACGAAAGCCATTACATAAGATTGACGCTTTAGCATAGGAAAAGTCATGCCGCTCTCGGTGATGACACATTTACGAATAGAAATCCGGGTATGAGCGTATAAAACCCGCATGAATATTCAATTTACAATCCACAATTTACATAGGAGGATACCATGTTTTTGCATGTCACAGCGGTCAAATATGTGAAAGACTATGTTTTGCAGGTGACGTTCAACAATGGTCGAATCAAACAGGTGAATCTTCAAAATGAACTGGATGGGGAAGTGTTTGAACCCCTGCGAAATCCTGCTGTGTTTCAGCAGGTGGCTGTGAATCCTGACACGAAGACCATTGAGTGGCCGAATGGAGCAGATATGGCTCCTGAATTTCTTAATGAAATCGGTCAGATGAAGCCAGAATACGATGACGTGTGCATCTCATCTCCCGCTATGCAGCCTGTCCCAGCCTGACGTGATCTCACCCATTCGGAATATGACAGGGGAAAAGAGACCCGAACTGATTGCCATATCCGGTGACATGAATGACAATGATGCCGATGTCCGTCCCGATGCGGAGGGAAAGTGGATTCCGTCTGACGAGGAGAATCCTGCTGATGCTTCTGCCGATGCTGTCAGTGTGGATGTTCCGGTCTCAGCAACAGAGGAAGTGGTTGTCGAATACGGCATTCCGGGTATGAACATCGCAGAAGTGCCGGAGGACGGGGATATCTATACTGTGACCAACATATCAGACTGCGGACATACCTCTGAGATCGGAAAACCGCAGCTTCCGGCAGTCCGCCGGTATGTTGCCGTGCCTGAAGGCTCGGTGATCAGGATCATGGGATTGCCTGAAGAAGAACTGGGCCGTACTGGGCGAATGGAAAGAAAGGCTTTCGCAACATGACAGTGGCAGCAGATCAAAAATAAAAGAAGGATAAAAGGCATTTTTGAGGAAAATACAAATAACACCAAAGGAGACTCCGTTATTATTATGGACAGCGTAACCGTTGAGATTCTGAAGATAAGGCATGTCAAATGCTTTGATGATGCAGAGATTCGATTCTGGCCAAATTCCACGCTGCTTCTCGGCATCAACGGCAGAGGGAAATCTGCGGTTCTGCAACTCCTGGCCCTCGGACTTTCGGGAGTGGAAAAACCGCCCGTAACTGCCGACTGGACTGATGTTGTCAAATCCGGGCGTGAGGCGGCTTTTGAGATTCACCTGACCGCGCAGCATGAAAATTTCTCATTGAAATTCCTCATTGATGAGGAGGACAGGGTGAGATGTGCTGAAAATGCGGACAGATACAAGCCAATGAAAGACGGCCTGCTGATCCTGGCCTACGGGGCATCCAGAAACATTGTGCGCGGCGAAGCACCCCGGGCCGGACACTTCGAGGAGATTGCAAGCCTGTTCGGGGTCAGCACCTATCTGAAAAACATCAGGGACAGTGACACATATCATTGTATGCAGGAAAGTTTTGAACCGATCAGAACGCTGACGAACAGGATATTCAGTTTGGCGGACAGAACGCATAAAATCAGACTTGCTGACTTTGACACAAAGACGTTCCATTTCAGGACACCGACCAGTCCCGGGAGTTTTGTCCGACTTGAATCCATGTCGGAAGGATTCAGGTCCGTGTTTGCCTGGCTGTTTGACATGATCGTCCGTGCTTATGATCGGGGGGTCGATATTCGTGATGCCCGGAATTTTTCCGGTATCCGTAAGAATTCGTGTTGTCCTGCTTAAAAGAAATATCTGAGTATTACTCAGTCAGATGAGGTAAACAGGAGTCAATATGCAGGCTTATGCTTATGAACTGACAATGGACAAAAAGGGGGCGCTGACACTGAATAACCTGCCCTTTGATGTCGGCGAAAAAATTGAGGTTATCATCATCCGGCGTTCAAAACCTGAACGCGACAGAAAACGCTATCCCTTCTGGGGGAAGCCGATCACATATCTCAATCCGACTGATCCTGTGGCTGAAGAGGACTGGGAGGTGCTGAAGTGATCATATTGGATACGCATAGGTATGGTGGATTCATAATAATGCCCGGTTAACCGGCGAATTTCGGGAACACATCCGGAATAACGAAGATGAAGGACTGGGAGTCAGCGTTTTTTCATGCTGGGAAGTTGCAAAGCTGGTCGAAATCAGGAAGCTGACGCTTCATTGCCCTATTGATGAGTGGATGGATACAGCCCTCAGTTATCCGGGCATCCGGCTGCTCGACCTCACACCGCAGATTGCGATTGAATCCACTCAGCTTCCCGGAGAATTTCATCGTGATCCGGCAGATCAGATCATTGTGGCAACTGCCCGCATCCATGATTGTCCTCTGCTGACTGTGGATGATAAAATTCTTGATTATCCGTATGTTAAAATTATTTAAAAAACGATACGGGCAAACAGGTCGCAACATCACAAAACGAATGACAGAAAAGGTGAGGAACTGTGTCAGCGTGGGTGAGATGCAGGCAAAGCTTTTGCAGAAGATTGAGGAACTGACGCTGCATGTCATTGAGCAGGGTAAGGAACTGAGGCAGTTGAAAGATGAGAATGAGATGCTGAAAAGACAGCTTGCAACATTGGATGAGGAAGAAAAAAAACTTCTTGATTCTGTTGAAAATGACGAATGGATTTCCAACTATGAGACTTCGGAACAATTTGACATCCGAAAGGCAGTCCTGACGAAATCGGCACGGGAGGCGCTCAACACTGAGAAGGAAACTAGGATACTTATCCATATTCCTCAGAATGTTTTCCATAAAATAGAGAAGTTGGCGGAAAAGTCGGGGGTTCACTATCAAAATTGGATAACAGAAACTTTGCAGAAGGCAGTCAGCCAATAAAGATGATAGGCATTCGTCAGACCGAAAATTGAGGAACTGACGCTGCATGTCATTGAGCAGGGCAAAAGGCTTGATCAGCAAAGCAGGAAACTGGAGCAACTTCAAAATGAAAATGGAATGTTGAAAAACCAGGTTTCGAGTCTGCAAAGCGTTGAATAAGCAAGATAAGTGTCCGCCGGATTTACCAATCCGGCGGGAGCGGGGTGGGTCCATCGAAACTGGCCCATTGGAAATATTCAAGGAAGCGAAATATGGAAACGTATAAAAACAGCTATACTGAACTTTGAGATGTGGGAAGCGAACAAATATGCAGGAAAGTAAAGATAAAATCCCAAAAAACTTTAAATCTGTTGAAGATGTCCGGGATTTCTGGGACAACCGTTCAAGCGCGGACTACTGGGATGAGATGGAAGATGCGGATATGGAACTCTCACCTGCTCTCAGATCAAAACTTGATGAGAGAGCAGGCACAACGTCGGAGGCACCATGATCCTGCTGAACAGCAATGTGATGACCTCTTACTAAAGGATATTATTAGTCTCTCCATATAAGTTGCAAACCCATCCGGCTGAAATGGTGGGTTCCGCTTCGCTTCACCCACCCTACATTTTGGGGGATTTTTTTTGTGGGGAAATCTCTAATCTTTCGATAATTTATTCTTGTATTTTTCGTAAAATCCCGGATACAGTTTTTTGGCGCACCCCGGGCAAAGCCCGTGAGAAAATTTTACTTCGGTATGTTTTTGAATATAAACGTCAACTTGCTCCCAGTAATCCTCGTCATTGCGAATTTTTTTGCAGGAAGCACATATAGGAATAAATCCCTTTAGTGTTCTGATTTCCTCAAGTGCTTTCTGTAACTCGGAAATCAGATTTTCTTTTTCAGAAATCAGTTGGTTCTGTATGTCTCTTGCCTTTTTAAGTTTCAGATGCGTCTTAACTCTGACTAATAATTCAGATTCGTTAAAAGGCTTGGTGACATAATCTGACGCGCCGATCTCAAATCCTTTCAGAATGCTTTCCATATCTGTTTTTCCCGTTAAAAAGATGACAGGTATGTCTTTCGTCTCACTATTTTTTTTTAATGCCTTGCACACCTCGTATCCGTCCATATTCGGCAATACGATATCCATGAGAATCAGATCAAAGTCCTTGGTCTTCGTGCATTCAAGTGCGGATTTGCCGGTCTGGGCAAATGTCATCTGATAATTCTCCCTCTTTAAGATATTCGCAACAATTCGGATATTCTGATAAAAATCGTCAACGATCAGCACATTGCTCCTCTTTTTGTTATCACTGTCAGGCATTATATTCTCCTATATGAATTGTCCGGAGTGCAAAGTCTGCTTTGTGAGTCGTGTCCGACTGGAGCTGCAAATTTCAGGGACTCACAAAGAAAGCTTTGCACTTCGGGCTGTATCTGCTCCGCTGATATGAGATAACTGATAACTGTCTGGCTTCATTCCTGAATTTGTTTTGGCAATGTGAATTTAAAATCGCTCCCTTTTCCAACTTCACTTTTCACCCAGATTTTTCCGTGGTTTCCTTTGATGAATTCTTTGCACAGGATGAGTCCTAATCCGGTACCTCGCTCATTCGCCGTTCCCAGGGTTGAGTACTTTGTGTCAATTCTGAAGAGTTTGTCCATATCCTCTTTTCCAATACCGGCACCTGTATCTGATATCCAAGTTTCCGTAAAATCGCCTGCATTTTTTGAAGTGATTGTGACTTTTCCGCCGTATGGTGTATATTTCAGAGCATTTGTCATCAGATTTCTTATGACGGTAGCTATCATATCTTTATCCGCATAAACAAAGGTGTCAGGCTCAACGTCATTTGCGAGATGAATATTCTTCTCTTTGGCGTTCTGTTCAAGCAAATCCTTATTTTTCTGTACAATTTCATCCATGCTTATCTTCTCAGGACTATACAGGATGCGCCCCGTCTGAGATCGAGCCCATTCAAGCAGGTTCCCTAACAAGTTAAACGCCTGTCTGGAAGCCAAGTTGATCTCTTCTATGAATTCTTTTATCTGTTCCTGCTCCAACTCTTCAAAATAATGAACCAACATGTCTGAACCGCTGATTAATGCATTAAACGGGTTTCTCAGATCGTGTGCGATGATCGAAAAAAATTTGTCTTTGGTTGCATTGAGTTCCTGCAGCTGATCCCTTGAATTCCTTAAATCTTCTTTGGCCAATTTCAGTTCCAGGTGTGTTTTGACTCTTGCCAGCAACTCAGCCGCGTTAAAAGGCTTGGTCACATAATCCACCGCTCCGAGTCCAAACCCTTTTAAAACGCTTTCCTTATCTGTTTTTGCCGTTAAAAAAATGACGGGTATGTCTTTTGTCTCAGGATTTTTTTTCAATCTTTCACATGCCTCGTATCCGTCCATTTCCGGCATCATTATATCCAGAAGAATTAAATCAAAGGGCATAGTCTCTGCACGCGAAAGGGCTGTTTTTCCGTTTCGGGCAAATGCCATCTGATACCCTTCCTGTTTTAAGATATTTGCGACCACCTGGATATTTTTGGAAGCGTCATCAACAATCAGAATATTAAACTTTTTGTTCGTGTCATCCATCGTTATTTCTCCTCTGC